>DYRB01000308.1 GCA_020718945.1 Lamprocystis purpurea
CCCGGCCCGCCGCCCCCGCGAAGCAGGGGTCGAGCGAGCCGGGGTCCGCGCCGAGGCCGGAGCTGCGGCCCCTCCAGGGCTTCCGCGACCGCTTTGTCATCGTCCGCCACGACGGAGAACTCCGTCACGATGGGCAAGTTCGCCACAATGGACCCGAGGGACCAATGGAGGCCCCCGAGCTGGTCTACCTCCCCGGCGGCACCTTCCTGATGGGCGACGAGCGGGGCAGCGACAACGAGAAGCCGGTCCATCGGGTACGCCTGCCGGCCTTCGCCCTGGGCCGCACCCCGGTGACCTGGGGCGACTACCGGCGCTTCTGCGAGGCCACGGACAGCCACTGGCCCGAGTGGCTGGAGAAGGGCAGCCAATACAATCTGGAGACCGGCACGAACGACTACTACGCCAAGCGCGGGATAGGCCGGGAGGCCCTGGACCTCCCCGTGGTCGGGGTCGCCTGGGCCGATGCCCTGGCCTATTGCGAGTGGCTGCGCGGGCTTACCGGCAAGCCCTACCGCCTGCCCACCGAGGCCGAGTGGGAGTATGCCTGTCGGGCCGGGACCCAAACGCGATGGAGTTTCGGCGACGACGAGTCCAAGCTCGGCGACCATGCCTGGTACGGGGCCAACGTCGAGGGCCGCCTGCACCCCGTCGCCCAGAAGCGGACGAATCCCTGGGGGCTCTACGACATGCACGGCAATTGCTGGGAGTGGTGCTCCGATTGGTACGCCTCGGACTACTATCGACGGCTTTCCGAGGCACCGGCCCGCGTAGATACTCTGTTCCGATGCAAGTCCGATTTGCCTCCAATCCATAAATTTGTTTTATCCTTGGCTTGGGTCACGGATGGCCTCGGAGCCTCTCACTCTGACCCTTTAGACATCCGATGCGAGGGCTCGTTGGAACGGTCTGTGGGGTCCGATGTGGCGGACGCCGTGTGGACAAAGCGTGCATGTCGCGAGCGACCGTGGGGACAAGCCGGGGACAAGGCGCTGCGGCCGTTTTCTGTGGGGCGGGGTCGGTGGCGGCGCCTTGTCCCCCGCTTGCCCCCACTCATGCACCCTTTGCCCACACTGTGCCGCGGCGAGAACAGTGGCGGCTGCGGACGCCTGCGGCGCAACAGCAAGCAAGTTTTTCAAGTTATCAATCAACGGGCTTCTCCCTGGGTGTGCGCTTAGGCCGGGGTCTCGGTCAGGACGTAGAAGCGCCCGCCGTCGAAGGGCTGGCGCGACTTGAGCATGCCGTGGATGGCATGCAGGAGTTTGCGCATCACCGCGCAGACGGCCTGAATCTTCTTCAGACCGCGGTCCTCGATGAGATGGCGGTAGTAGCCGTTGACATGGCGGTCATGGCGCGCGGCGCTCAAGGCCGGCATGTAGAGGGCCAGGCGCAGGTAGCGGTTGCCCGCCTTGCTCAGGCGCGACTTCTTATTGACGCTGGTACCGGATTGGGTCTGGCGCGGATCGAGCCCGGCCAGGGCGACCCACTGCTTGGCGCGCATGTCGGGCGGCAGCACCAGCAGTTCGCCCATGATCTGGATGGCGCTGGCGGTGGCGATGCCCTTGACGCTGTTGAGCAAATCGAAGATTTCCTTGAGGTCGGCTTTGGCCTGGATGTGCGCCTCGGCCCAGGTGCGCAACGCCTGGATCTGGTCCTCGCACTGTCTGATGCTCAGGCGCACGTCGGCCAACACGATCTCTGGGGTCATGAGGGTCTGGCTGAGGGCGTGGAGCTGATTCTTCGCCTCGGTGCGGGCACGGTTAAGGGCCTCCAGGCGCCGAGCACAGGCGCGCAACGCCACCGCCTGGTCGTCGGGGCGCTGCCAGGGCTCAAACGGCATGCGCAGGGCAAACTGCGCCAGCACCGCCGCATCCACCGCATCGGTCTTGGTGCGGGTCAGCAGCGCCTCGGCGAAGTTCTTCGACGCCTTGGGGTTGGCCACCATCAGCGCCAACCCGCCCGCATCCAACGCCAGAGCCAGGTCCAAGTGGTACGAACCGGTCGCCTCCAGGCACACCCGCTCGACCCCAGCCGCCTTAAGCGCCTTCACCAGGGCCAAGTGACCGCTGGCGGTGTTGGCATACTCCTGCGCCTTGCCGGCCTTCTCCCCTACGCTCACAACGACCTCAAGGGTCTTGTGGGCCACATCGATTCCTGCCACCTTCATCGCACTGGGTCTCCGAGGTTCATCGTTGTAACATCATGCTCCGGTTCCCCGACCCTGGACCCTCGCCTACCGACCTTGTGTATGCAGGCTCAGGGGCTAAGCCCAAGGCCTCGGATACTCTTCGGCATTGGCGAAGAGGGCGGGGAGCCAATCTACGTACAAGCTCAAGGCTTCAGGGTCCGACGGCTTCCCGGGCACTCATCATAAAATCCGTTTATCAATCCTCCCTGTCAATCCCTCGGAACACAACATACAAGGGTCCGCTGTGCGGACCGATGGACCCACCACGAAACGCAACGCCATCTGGTTCCTAACGCACCCGCCCCCCGCCGACCTCCGCCTCAGGCCCCTCCCCCAGGTTCACCGAAGGCGTCGTCCAGGTCGCCAAAGTCCAGGGCCGAGCATCCCCAATCGGCTGTGTAGACCCCCGCCCGCAGGTACCGGTGAAAGGACGACCAGGGCCAGTCCAGGGCGCAACGCGCATACCCGTGCTTCACCGGGTTGTAGTGGATGTAATTCAGATGGTTGGACAGGTCCTCATCGCTGCAGATGCAGTGCTCCCAGGACTTGCGTTGCAGCACCCCGCGACGGCGATGGCGCTTGCGCGATGCCGAGACCGGCTGCTCCGCCCCGCCCCGCCCCCCGCCACGCCTTGGTGAACTCCTTCTGGGTCCAACCGATGCGCACCGGATAGGCACAATCGCCCTCCGGCAGGCGCCACAGGGTATGCAGATGGTCGGGCAACAACACCAAGGCGAGGATCTCGAAGGGCCAGGTCCGCCGACAGTCGCGCAGGACCTGCCGCAGGATCGACCGTCCCATGGGCGAGGCCAGGATCGGCGCCCGAGCCTCGGTAACCAGGGTGAAGGCGTAGGTCCCGCCGGGCACGAAGACACGCCGCCAATAGGACATAGGCCGGACCAGGGGGTGGGAATACGGGTGCGGGCATTGTAGCCCCAGCATTGGCCCGAGCAGCCCCTTGGCAAGGCGCCCGCCGTCGGGACCGCGGGTGCGATCCCAGGCGCAGCGCGGCCGGCCGGGACCTTTGGATTTCGGGCGACGCTCGGTCCGCACAGCGGACCCTACCAGATCGCGGTCCGCCCAAGACCGCCGAGTATCCCGTAGGGTCCGCTGCGCGGACCAGGGGGCCCGGGCGATGCGCCCAGGCATCGGGCGAGGTGCCGGGGCGCCCTGGCCGGGGTCGCCGAACGCACCTGAATCCAAGGCTTGGGGCCGGGATGGTCCGCACAGCGGACCCGGTCTGCAACCCCATCAGGCGCCCGCCCTGGACCCTAAGCCCATCCGAAAGAACGGACCAGCCCTCAGCCCGGCAGGTCGAAGACCAGGACCTCCGACGGGGCCAGACCACTCACCTCGACCCTCGCCTCGCCCCGCAGCCGGGCACCGTCCCCGGCGGCCAGGTCCAGGCCGTTGACCCGCACCTGGCCCCGGGCGACCTGGACGTAGCCCAGGCGCGCGGGGGCCAGGTCCAGGGCCACGACCTCCCCGGGTCCGAGGATGGCGGCATAGACCAGGCCATCCTGGTGGGAGTCCACGGAGCCGTCGCGCCCGTCCGGTGACAGGAGCAGGCACAGGCGCCCGCGGCGCTCGGCCTCGGGGAAGTGCCGCTGGGCATAGCCCGGGGCGACCCCTCGCCGGTTGGGCAGGAGCCAGATCTGGAGCAGGTGGACCGGCTCCGCCGGCGCCGGGTTGTATTCGCTGTGGCGCACCCCGGTCCCGGCGCTCATGCGCTGCACATCCCCGGGGCGGATGACCGAGCCGTTGCCGAGGCTGTCCTTGTGCTCCAGGGACCCGGCGAGGATGTAGGTGAGGATCTCCATGTCCTGGTGGCCATGGGTGGGGAAGCCGCGCCCGGGGGCGACGAAGTCCTCGTTGATGACCCTCAGGTTGCCGAAGCTAACCTGGGCCGGGTCCTGGTAGTCGGCGAAGGAGAAGCTGTGCCAGGTGTCCAGCCAGCCGTGGTCGAAGTGGCCGCGCTCGCCTGCGGGTCGGATGCTGATCATGGGGTGGCCTCCGCTGTGGTTGTGGACCATCAGTTGGACCCGGCGCACCGGTAATCAAACCCGGGCTGCGGGCAACAATCCGGCCCCAGACCAGTAATTCCAGGTCTGCGACCACCGCTCAACGCTGCGGCCGGAAGCTCCGTGGGAGCGCCGCCTCGGCCGCTGTTCCCGACGCGGCTTTTGGCCAGGGATGG
>DYRB01000004.1 GCA_020718945.1 Lamprocystis purpurea
AGCAGTTGTGCCCGCGCATGCGCTGGAAGCGCGCCCAGATGTCGGTCTGGATGTATTCCACCAGGTGGCCTAAGTGGATGGGCCCGTTGGCATAGGGCAGGGCGCTGGTGACCAGGATGTCGCGGGTGTCGCTCATGGCAGGCTCGCGGGTGGGGCAGGGCCTGCAAGTATCGCACGGGGCGGAGGCCCCGGGTCAGGTCGGATCAATGCCCAGCAGTTCCAAATTTGGGGGCCAGATCGGTGCCCGTGGGAGCGGCGCCTCGCCGCGACGGACTCGCGTGGTGGCCAGCGGGCTCGCTGCGCTTCGCCCGGTCGCGCCGACGACTCCAGGGATGGAGGAGGTAGAGCCGCGTCGGGAACAGCGGCCGAGGCGGCGCTCCCACGGTGTTTCCGGCCGCGGTGCCAGGTGTTGCTCTCAAATTTGGAATTGCTGATCAATGCCTGCCGGTCAGGTCCGTCAGCGGGACCTGCACGGGCGGGGCCTCGCCGGCGCCGTACTTGTAGTGCTTGACCTTGCGCCGGACGTTGCGCTGGATGATGACGCCCAGGACCTTCCACTGGAGCCCGGTGAGGTCGATGTCGGGGTAGATGTCGTTGGTGGCGACCAGCCACTCCCGCCCGTCGGGGTCGCGGCGGTACTGGCGGAACCAGCGCACGTCCTCCACCTCGGCGAAGACGTACATGCCGTCGCGGCAGAACTCGTTGGGCTCGATGAGGATGATGCAGCGGTCCGGGAATTCGGGCTCCATGCTGTCGCCCAGCACCTGCAGGGGGTAGGGTTCGTGCATGCTGCAACCGGTGGCGTGTTCAAGGTTCTGTTCGGACATGCGCAGTGCTCTGGTGGTGGGGGAGGGCGCCGGGCGGGCCCGGTCCCCGGGTGTCGTACTCGGGTACAATGGGACGAAAGTGGGATTCTACCCAAGTCGATGCAACCGCAGGGCCGAATGCCGTACCCGCCGATGTCCCCCGTCCTAAACCCTCCCTGGACCCGCAGCGCCCCGGCTCGTCCTGGCTACGGGCGGGTGACGGTGCGGTGCCTTGCGTGGCCAGGGGTCTGTGGCGATCTGAGGGGGCGCGATCAGGCTTGGTCGGCCCCAGCACCAAGCGCAAAGGGTCGCTCGTCCGCGACCCTTCCCGGGCGGGCCGACCCGGGTCCAATCCATGGACCCGAAGCCCGACCTATCCATGCCATGGCAGCTCGTGGCAGGGCATCCGGAGGCCGGGCAGTTTCCCATTTGCGTCCATTTGCGTTCATTTGCGGCAAGATTCTTCGCTCCCGATGAACCGCATCGCCGCCACCGACCGGGTCCACAGCGACCGCCGCGACTGGCACAACCTGAGGGGCATGCTGCCCTACCTGTGGGAGTTCCGCGGCCGGGCGATGCTCGCCATCGCCTGCCTGGTCCTGGCCAAGCTGGCCAACGTGGGGGTGCCGCTGGCGCTGAAGGGCATCGTCGATGCCTTCGAGCACCCGCTGCCGGGACCCCAGGACCAGGTTCTGAGCGGGTCCCCCATGGTCCCCTTGGTGGTGCCCCTGGCCCTGTTGGTCGGGTACGGGGCCCTCAAGCTCTCCGCCTCCCTGTTCAACGAACTGCGCGACCTGGTCTTCGCCCGGGTCCGCTACCGGGCCATGCGCCGCCTGGCGACCCGGGTCCTGGACCATTTGCACCAGTTGTCCCTGCGCTATCACCTGGAGCGCCAGAGCGGGGCCGTGAGTCGGGACATAGAGCGCGGCACCCGCTCGGTGAGCACCATCCTCAACTATCTGGTGTTCAGCATCCTGCCGGTGCTGGTGGAGTTCGGCCTGGTGCTGGGGATACTGGTGACCCGCTATGCCCCGGTGTTCACCCTGGTGACCCTGGCCACCGTGGCGGTCTATGTCGCCTTCACCTTCGCCATCACCGAGTGGCGCATGGACTACCGCCACGCCATGAACCGCCTGGACTCGGAGTCCAACAGTCAGGCCTTCGACAGCCTGATCAACTACGAGACGGTCAAGTACTTCGGCAACGAGGGGCTGGAGCTCAAGCGCTACGACGGGACCCTGGCGGAGTGGGAGGAGATGGCGGTGAAGAGCCAGACCTCCATGTCGGTGCTCAATTTCGGGCAGGGGGCCATCATCGCCCTGGGTGCGACGGTGGTGATGGTCTACGCCGCCCGCGGGGTGGCGGAGGGGGCCATGAGCATCGGCGACCTGGTCCTGGTCAATGCCTTCCTGTTGCAGTTGTTCATCCCGCTGGGGTTCCTCGGCATGGTCTACCGGCAGATCAAGTACGCCCTGGCGGACATGGACCTGGCCTTCAAGCTCCTTGAGCGGGTGCCGGAGGTGCGCGATGTCCCTGGGGCCCCGGCCCTGGTCCTGAGCGCCGGGGAGGTGCGCTTTGAGCGGGTGAGCTTCCACTACCAGCCGGAGCGGGCCATCCTGCACGACCTGAACTTCACCCTGGCCCCGGGGCAGAAGCTCGCGGTGGTGGGCCACAGCGGGGCGGGCAAGTCCACCCTGGCGCGGCTGCTGTTCCGCTTCTACGACGTGACCGGCGGGCGCATCTGCATCGACGGCCAGGACATCCGCTCCGTGACCCAGGACAGCCTGCGGCGGGTCATCGGCATAGTCCCCCAGGACACGGTGCTGTTCAACGACACTATTTGGTACAACCTGGCCTACGGGCGCCCGGGTGCGACCCTGGCGCAGGTGCAGCGGGCGGCAGAGCTGGCCCAGATCCGTACCTTCGTCGAGTCCCTGCCGGACGGCTGGCAGACCCGGGTCGGGGAGCGTGGCCTGAAGCTCTCCGGCGGGGAGAAGCAGCGGGTGGCCATAGCCCGGGCCATGCTCAAGGACCCGCGCATCCTGGTCTTCGACGAGGCGACCTCGTCCCTGGACAGCCACACCGAGCAGGCCATTCAGAAGACCCTGGCTGCGGTCTCCGCGGACCGAACGACCCTGGTCATCGCCCATCGCCTGTCCACGGTGGTGGACGCGGACCGCATCCTGGTCATGGAGGCGGGGCGTATTCGGGAACAGGGGACCCACCGGGACCTGCTGGCGGCCGGGGGGCTCTATGCCTCCCTCTGGGACTTGCAGCAGCGTGAGCGGGAATTGTCCCTGGGGACCTCCGCATGAAGCCCGCCTCGGCCAGCCCCAAGGCCCCGAGGTCCGGGCGCCGGCCCCTGGGCCAGGGGGTCCTGCTCAAGCCCCTGCGGGTGGCGCACCTGGGCCTGCCCCTGGCGGTGGTGGCGATGGGCCTGGGCTTGGGGCTTGGGCTGTTGCTGTTGCATGGGTTCGCCCCTGGCCTGACCTGGTCCGGCCCCCTGGCCCTGACCGGGCTGGCTCTGGCCATGGCCGCCCTGGCGGTCTTTTTTCTGCGCCTGCGGGGCCAATTGCTGCGCCCCCTGGCGGAGCTGGAGGAGGCCGTGACCCGGGTCTGCCAGGGTGAGCCCGGGGCCAGCCAGTCGCTCCATGACCTGGGACTCTTGGGTCCCATAGCCCAGGGGGTGGCGAGCCTCAACGAGGAACTGACCGACCTCTACGAGGACATGGACAACCGGGTCGCCCGCCAGACCCAGCGCCTGGCCCAGAAGACCGCCTCCCTCAAGATCCTCTACGACGTGGCCGCGGGCATTAACCAGACCGAGGGCCTGGAGGACCTGCTGCTGCGCTTCCTGCGCGTGCTCAAGGAAATGGTCAATGCCCGCGCCGCCACGGTGCGCCTGCTCATGCCGGATGGGTCGCGCCGCCTGGTGGGCTCCATCGGCCTGGACGACGGCCTGGTGCGGGCCCAGGACATGACCCCGGTGGACCTGTGTCTGTGCGGGGCCCTGCTGTCCCCTGGGGACATCGTCTGCAGCAACGACGCCCGCTTCTGCTCCAAGGTCTACGGCCGGCGCATGTTCGGCAGCGACGAGGTCGAGCCGGTCAGCGTGCCCCTGCGCTACCACGAGGACCTGTTGGGGATCTATTGCCTGTTCGTGGACCGCCCTGGGCTGGCCGGGCGGGAGGACATCGTCGAGCTGTTGGCCACCGTCGGCCACCACCTGGGGGTCGCGGTGGCCAAGCACCGCTCCGACGAGGAGGCGCGGCGCCTGTCCATCCTGGACGAGCGCAACGCCCTGGCCCACGAGCTGCACGACTCCCTGGCCCAGACCCTCGCCAGCCTGCGCTACCAGGTGCGCATGCTTGCCGATTCCCTCGCCGGGACACCCATCACCCCGGCGGCGGGCAACGACCTGGAGCGGCTGCGCAACGGGCTGGACGAGGTGCACACGGAGCTGCGGGAAATGCTGGCCACCTATCGCGCCCCCCTGGACCGAGACGGGCTGGTGCCGGCCCTGGAGAAGCTCACCGCAAGGCTTGCACAGGAGACCCGGGTTCACGTACTGTTCCAGAACGACTGCCGCCCCTTTGAACTAGACGTCGCCGCCGAGTTGCAGATCCTGCGTATCGTCCAAGAGGCCATGGCCAATATCCGCAAGCATGCCCGGGCCCATACGGTGCGCGTCCTGCTGACCCGTCAGGGGTCTGACGGCTATGTCCTGTTGGTGGAGGACGATGGGGTGGGCTTCAGTGCCCCCGGCAGGTCCACCCACCCGGGGGAGCATATTGGGCTGTCCATCATGGAGGAGCGGGCGCGGCGCATCGGCGCCGAGCTGCGGCTGGAGAGCGAGCCGGGGGAGGGGACCCGGGTCGAACTGGTGTTCAGCCCGGAGCGGCGCCGGGCCCTGACCGAGGCGCGGGTGGCGGCCTGATGGAGCATCCAGGGGAAGAGGGGCGCGCCGGCCTGCGGGTCCTGCTGATCGACGACCACACCCTGTTCCGCGCCGGGCTGCGGGAGTTGCTGGAGCGGCGCGGCATCCGGGTCCTGGACGCGGTGGGCGACAGCGCGGCGGGCATCCGCCTGGTCGCCGAGCAGACCCCCGACGTGGTCCTGCTCGACCTGCGCATGCCCGGCATGGGGGGGATCGAGGTGCTGCGGGAGCTGCGTCAGGCGGACCCCGGGGTGCGGGTGGCCATACTGACCACCAGTGCCGAGGAGCAGGACCTGATCCAGGCCATCCAGGGCGGGGCGCGGGGCTATCTGCTCAAAGACATGGAGCCTGACGAACTGATCGCCGCCCTGGGGCAAATCGTCGCCGGCGGCACCTCGGTGGCCCCTGAGCTGACCGGGGTCCTGGCCAAGGCGGTGCAGGGCGAGACGCGGGTCGCGCAGGTGCGTTCCGCCTTTTCGGATCTGACCCCAAGGGAGATGGAGATCCTCTGTCACCTGGCGGCGGGTCGCAGCAACAAGGCCATTAGCCGGGTGCTCGGCATTGCCGACGGGACGGTCAAGCTCCATGTAAAAGGCATACTGCGCAAACTGGCGGTCCATTCCCGGGTCGAGGCGGCGGTGATCGCCGTGGAACAGGGGGTCTGCGACCGCGACCGCCAGGGTGAGGGGCGGCATTGAGGCCGGTCCTGCGCCCAATCGCCCGGCGGCCAGCCGTCCGGCCCATCGAGCTAGAGGTAAGTACATGAAGAACTTTTTGGAACTGATCAAGGGTTGTCTCACCGACGTCCGCGAGATCATGCCTTGGGACCTGGAGGAGCGCCTGCGGGAGAACCCGGACCTATTGATCGTGGACGTCCGCGAGCCTTCTGAGTACGACGTCATGCACATCGAGGGCTCCCTCAGTGTCCCCCGGGGTATCCTGGAATCGGCCTGCGAATGGGAGTACGAGGAGACGGTGCCGGACCTGGTCAGGGCCCGGGACCGGGAGCTGGTGGTGGTATGCCGCTCGGGGTATCGCAGCGTGCTGGCCGCCCACTCCATGCAGGTGCTCGGGTACAGCAACGTGGTCTCGCTCCAGACCGGGCTGCGGGGTTGGAAGGATTTTGAGCAGCCTCTGGTCGATCAGGCCGGGGCGGCGGTCGACCTTGACGACGCCGACCTGTATTTCACACCTCGGATACGGTACGATCAGGTCCGGCCTCGGGACTGACCAGCAAAGAGAAGCCTGGACAATCAGTTGGTTGGAGGACGAGGACGGTTGTGGGTGTGGGTGTGGGTGTCCACCCTGTCTTGGATGTGAAACGCCCCCAAGGGTACACTAGGGACCCTGGATGTATGGCCTTATAGATGGGCTTGGATGCCAGTCACGCCTTTCGACCGGAGTTCACCATGATGATGCGAAAGACATTTTCCTTAGGGTTGGCTTGTCTGTGCCTGGTCATGGGTCTGGGCGGCTTCGGCCGCGCCCTTGCCCTCACAGTCCCGCCTGGCGCCACCATCGAGGCCATGGCTGAGGCCATCAAGGCGGAGGGTACTGCCCCTGAACAGATTGCGGGCTACGCCAGCACCCTCTTGGCGCAGGGGATTAGCCCGGGTGACGTGGCTGCGGCCTTGCTGAGCGCCGGGTTTGGGACCTTCCAGGTCGTCGAGACCGTGCTGGTGGAGGGTGTCGTGTACTATGCCCGGCGCGGCGGCGACCCGGTGCAGGTGGCCGCCGATGACCTGGTTCGCGAGGTAGCCGCCCGGGTCTTCTTCATCCAGGGCCCCACCGCCGGCAGCGCCATACGCAACGGCATAGATGCGGCCCGCCTGGCCCTGCTGGCCCGGGGGCAACTGCCTGGGGATTCGGCAAGCTCCCGCTTCGTGCGCGGCGGCGCCGATATCGACCCCTTGCTGGAGGAGTCCCTGGTCTTGGCCGCCGCCGCTGGGGCGACCTGGCAGAGCGAGACCGCACCCGGTGGCCAGGCGAGTTTCCAATGAGTATCTCTGATTTGCACAAGCGCGTCGGTGGTCGGTCGGAGCGGGTTGCCCTGGCGGTGGTGGCATGGCTAGTCGCGTCATCGGTCCAGGCCGACCCGGTGGGCTACGGTGTACCGGTAGGCCCCTTCCGCCTCTTTCCCGAGGTTGGGGTCGAATTCAATCACGAGAGCAACTTCTTCCGTACCGACGGCAGTGTGGCCCCGGCGAAGTCGACCTGGATCAATGTCCTGGTGCCTACCCTGAGGTTCAATGCCCTCAAAGGCCCCGACGCATACAACCTGAGTTATCTGGCCAGGGTCGGGACCGTGTTCTCCAGCCGCGACGACGACTACGTGGATCAGGCCGTCAATGCCAACGGCAATTGGGAGTTCGGCCAGCGCCACCGGCTGCGGGCGGAGTACGAGTTCCTCGACTGGCACGACCGGCGCGGTAGCGGCGACCCGGGCCAAACCTCGGCGCCCAATTTCACTTACGACCATCCGGATCGGTGGAACTCCAACCGGGCCCAGCTCAACTACAGCTTTGGTAGCCCAGGGGCCCGGGGGCGCCTAGACCTGGCCGCTGCGGAGACTTGGCGGCGCTACATCAATAACGATCAGGAGACTCGGGACAACGACCGGGCCATGCTCGATGCCACCTACTTCTGGCGCATCCTGCCCAAGACCTCATTGTTGTTCGATGTGAACTGGCAAGACATTACCTACGTCAACGAAGCCCCCGGCACCACCACCCTGGACAGCCAGGAGTGGCGGCTTTACGGTGGTGCCACCTGGGATGCCACCGCCAAGACCACCGGCACCATC
Organism: Lamprocystis purpurea; assembly: GCA_020718945.1. Lineage (GTDB taxonomy): Bacteria > Pseudomonadota > Gammaproteobacteria > Chromatiales > Chromatiaceae > DYRB01. The sequence goes on from DYRB01000004.1 coordinate 7,547, forward strand.
AAGTTCGGCTACGTTGCCAAGGACTTCCAGGCATCCGCTTACGAGGATTACTCGAGTTTCGGCTGGGAGGCCAACCTGCAGTGGCGGCCACGGACCTATTCCATTGTGAACCTCGTCACCGCCCGCGACCCATTGGAGAGCGCCACCGAGGGCTCCTACTCCGTCGTGGTGAGCCGGGTTGCACTGGACTGGGTGCATTACTGGCGCTCCTACCTGAGGACCAAGCTCGGTGCCCTGGGTACCAACGACGAGTACCTCGGGGAAGATCGGGTCGATCATCGCTACCAGATCGGGCTGGGCCTGTTCTATCAGCCTGTCCGCCGTATCGAGTTGGGGGTGGAGTTTCGCAACGAGTCGCGTACTTCGGACCTCCCCGAGACCGAGTACAACAACAACGTGTTGATGCTCACCCTGGACGCCCGTTACTGAGCCCCTGCGTCTGCCGCGACGCCCTTTACCCGTTTGAGTTAAGATCCCGGCGCCTGTGGCGGCGGGCGCCCCGCCCGCCGGGGCCGAATCATCCCTCCGCCCCGCGAGCCTAGCCCATGCCTGTCCCCGTATCGCGCATTCTGCTCCTGTTACTGCTGGTGATGACAACTGCCCTGGGGCCGGCCCCGGCGGGTGCGGCAGACTCCCTGTCCGGTTACCTGCTCAGTTCCGGCGACAAGGTGCGCATTGCCGTGTTCGGTGAGCCGGACCTCTCGGTCAGCGAACGGGTGAGTGATCGTGGGACCATCTCCTATCCCCTCCTGGGCGAGATCAAGGCAGCGGGCCTCTCGGCCTCGGACCTGGAGCGTCTCATCACCAGCCGCCTCAAGGGTCCCTACCTGGTCGATCCCAAGGTGACGGTGAGCGTGGAGGAGTACCGCGAGTTCTTCGTCATGGGCCAGGTAAACCGCCCCGGCAGCTACCCCTATGCCCCGGGGCTGACGGTGCGCAAGGCGGTCTCCATTGCCGGCGGGTTCACCGAAAGGGCATCCCGGGGCAAGATCTTCCTGGTGTCCGAGAAGTCCCCCCAGGAGGAGCGTAAAGTCAGTGAGAATGACGCCATAGGCCCGGGGGACACGGTGGTCGTCAAGGAGAGCTTCTTCTGATGGATGCTACCCTTACGTCCCTGGTGCCCGGCGAGGAGATGCGGGCAAAGGAGGAGCCGGGGCTGGCCATCGCGGCCTACTGGAACCTGATCCGTAAGCATTGGTTCGGTATCGTCGGGTTGGCGGTGGCCGTCGGTCTGTTCGCCGCCCTTGTCGCCTACTCCTTGGAACCGGTGTACCAGGCCCAGGTGACCCTCCTGCTGGACACCAAGCGCCAGGGGTTCAGCCCGGTAAAGGACCAGGGGGACGGCGGCTGGATGTCCTACTACGACAGCCAGACCTACATGCAGACCCAGATCCTCCTGCTCCAGTCGCGGTCCCTGGCGGAGGCCGTCAGCGAACGGCTCAAGCTGTGGGAACACCCGGAGTTCGATCCGCGTCAGGTCACACCGCGCCGTGCCCGTCTCCAACTGGACTGGCGCTCCTGGCTCCCTGATGTGTTCCCCGAGGCGGACCCTTTGCCGCCGCCGACCGATGCAGAGGTCAAGTCCGCGGTCGCGGATTCGGTTGCTGGCCGTGTCAAGGCCGAGGCCGTTCCCGATTCCGACGTGGTCAAGCTGAGCTTCTTCTCCAGCGATCCCGAATTGGCCGCCCGGGTGGCCAATGCCTATGCGGACGCCTATGTGGAAATGGGCCTTGAGACCCGCCTGCAGGCGGTCAGCAAGGCGGCGACCTGGCTGACCGGCCGTTTGGAGGGCATGCGGGAAAAGGTCGAGGCGTCCGAGCGCAAGCTCCAGGCCTACCGGGAGGCTGAGGGCCTGGTGGATCTCGGCGACCTAGACCTGACCGACAAGCAACTCGAAGGGCTGTCCCAGCGTTTGGTTGAGGCGCGCGCCAAGCGCGACGACCTGCAGGGCCTGTACGAGCAGATACAAAGGGCAGGCAAACTCTCCAATGCCGAGTTGGTTGCCCATCCCAACCTGGCGCGAAACGCCACCATCCAGTCGCTCAAGGCCTCCGAGTTGCAGGCCGAACGCGAGGTCTCCGAACTGGCCAAACGCTACGGCCCCGCCCACCCCAAGATGATCGCCGCCAAGTCGGATCTGGAGACGGTGCGCTCCCGTCTCGGGGTGGAGGTCGGCAACGCGGTGACCGGGGTGAAGAAGGACCTGGACATTGCCCGGTCCCAGGCGGAGGCGCTGGAGCAGGAGTTCGCGTCGACGAAGACCCGGGCCCAGCACACCAACCGTCAGGAGTTCACCCTGCGCTCCCTGAAACGGGACGTGGAGAGTGACCGCCAGCTCTACGACATGTTCCTCACCCGGTTCAAGGAGACTGACCAGGGTGCCGACGTGGAATCGACCAATGCCCGGGTGATCGATGCGGCCCAGGTGCCTGTCAGTCCGGTCAAGCCCAAGCCCACCCGGATCATTTTGATCGCCGTCGTCCTGGCCCTCCTGGCGGGGGTGGCCCTGGCCCTGCTGGTGGAATATCTGGACAACACCCTCAAGAGCGCCCAGGACTTGGAGGAGTCGCTGCAGGTGCCTATGCTCGGCACGGTGCCGCTGTTGAGCTCGCGGCGACGCAAGAAGACCCTGCCGGAGCGGATGTTCACGGATCAGCCCAAGTCGGAATTCGCCGAGGCCATCCGCACCGTGCGCACCGGGGTGGTGCTGTCCAATGTAGATGCCCCTCACCGCACCGTGCTGGTGACCTCCAGCATCCCCGGCGAAGGCAAGACCACGGTGGCCATCAACCTGGCCATGGCCATGGGGCAACTGGACAGGGTCCTGCTCATCGACGCGGACATGCGCCGCGCCTCGGTGGGCGCCAAGTTCGGGCTCGGGTTGGACGCCCCGGGGCTGTCCAATCTGGTGGCCGGTACCGCCCAAGAGGCGGACTGTATCCATCGCATCGAGGGGGTGGGCATCGACATCCTGCCCGCCGGGCTGGCCCCGCCCAACCCACTGGAACTGCTCTCCTCGCGGCGCTTTGCCCAGACCCTGGAGGGGTTGCGTGGGCACTATGACCGGGTGGTCATAGACTCGGCACCCGCCCAGGCGGTGAGCGACGCCCTGATCCTGTCCAAGTCGTGCGATGCGGTGGTGTTCGTCGTGGCTGCCGACGAGACGCCATTGCCCATGATCCAGACGGCGGTCAAGCGCCTGCGGCAGGTGGGTGCCCCGCTCATCGGGGCCGTGTTGAACCGGTACGACAGCGGCCGCGGCGCCCGTTACGGCCATTACCACTATGGCAAGTACCGGCGTTACTCCTATTCCTACAATGCCTACGCCAACTACTACCACGGGCAGGGCAAGGACTGAGGCGCCATCCACCGGCCGGGTGCGCGGTGGCCTGGCAGTCCTGGTCTGGGTGCCCCTGGCGCTGGCGGCCCTATGGCTGGCTGCCGGGGCCGCTGCTTACCTCGCCGCGACCTGGGCGGAGATCTGGGAAGCGGCAGCCGACCGGCTCCCGGCGGCCAGCACCGAGCGGTTGGCCAAAGCTGAACTGGGCTTCACCTGGGCAATCCGCCTGAACCCCCTCCACCCGGATCACCGCCAGGGCCTTGCCCGGGTGATCGAGACCCGTGGTGCCCGGCTACCGCTGGGCAGCCCGGCGGCCCGGGATCTGTATTATCGGGCCCTGACGGAATATCGGACCGCCGCCCGCGCCCGGCCGAGTTGGCCCATCACCTGGCTGGCCTTGGCCCGGGTAAAGGCGCGGCTGGGGTCCCTCGACAGCGACTTCGACGCGGCCTTGGCCCGGGGCACGGCCTTGGGTCCCTGGGACCCCAGGACCCAGGAACTTGCCCTGGGGCTGGGATTGCCCCTCTGGGACCGGCTCAGTCCCCAGGCCCGGGGGACCGTCCTCGGCGCCTTGCGCCGGGGCCTGACCTTGCAACCCGCCCAGACCCTGGCCCGTGCCCTGCGTGCCGGGCGGCAGGATCTGGCGACACCCATGGTGGCTGGGAACGCCTCACTGGAGGCCCTGCTGCGGAAGCTGATCAAGACCCAGGCCGGTGGCGGCCGTGGGGCTTGAGTGGAGCCGGGGCCCGGCAGGGTCCGAGTGAGGAGCGCCGACCCCGGGGACCTCAGGCCGACAGATAGGCGTCTGTTTGTTGGCCTGGTAGCGCTCCTGGTCTGGGCGCCAGTGCCCCTCGGGAGCAACCGGCCCTGGTCGTTCGCCTTGCTGGTCCTGTGGGTCTTCGGGCTCATCGGCCTATGGCTTCAGGGGGCGGCCCGAGGCCGCTGGTCCGCTGGGGCGGCGTTGCGACGGGCGTACCCGGCCTTGATCCTGTTCGGGGTCTGGCTGGTTCTTGGGTTACTCCAACTGGTCCCACTGCCCCAGTCTGTGCTCGGCGCCCTCTCGCCGCAGGCCGCGGCGCTCTATGCCGGCGCCGGTGTTCCTGGCGCCGCGCCTCTGACCCTGGATCTGCACGCCTCCCTGTGGCTGTGGTTCGGGAGCCTGGCCTATGCGGGGGTGTTCGTCCTGGTGCTGGTCCTGGTGCGGGACCGGGAGCGACTGCGGATGCTGATCCACGCCCTGGTGCTGGCCGCCCTGGCCCAGGCCATGTTTGCCAGCCTGGCCGCTCTGGCCCATGTGGATCTGGGGGTCTTCGGGTCCGACCCTGGGGCCCACGGGACCTTCCCCAACCGCAACCACCTGGCCGGCTACCTGGAGCTGAGCCTTGCCCTGGGCATTGGGCTGCTGATGGCGGATATCGACGGTGACCGCCGCCCGACCTGGCGTCAGCGCTTGCGCAACTGGGCCCACACCCTGCTCGGGCGCAAGGCGCGGCTGCGTATCTACCTGGCGGTGATGGTCGTCACCCTGGTCCTGACCGGCTCGCGTATGGGCAATACCGCCTTTTTCAGCGCCCTGTTGTTGACCTGCGTGATCGCCTTGCTGTTCTACCGCAGCCTGCCCCGGGCGGTACTGGTCCTATTGGTCAGCCTGGTGCTGGTGGACCTGCTGATCCTGGGGAGTTGGTTCGGTCTGGACCGGGTGCGCGAGCGCCTGGAGCGGACAGTCCTCACTACAGAGGATCGGTATCACCTGGACGTGCAGGGCCTGGGCTATCTCGAAGACTTCTGGCTTACCGGCAGCGGCGGGGGGAGTTTTGCTACGGTGTTTCCGGCCTACCGGGACCCGGGCCTGAGCCCCGGGTTCTACAACCACGCTCACAACGATTACTTGGAGTTCCTGTTGGAATTTGGGGTCTTGGGTGTCGTACCCCTGGCAGGCCTGGTGCTGGCGTCCCTGGTGGCGGCCGTGGCGGTGTTGCGGAAGCGGCGGGATCCCTTGTTACGCGGGGCCGCCTTCGCGGCGCTTCTGGGGGTGACGGCGCTGCTGATCCACAGCAGTGCCGATTTCAATCTGCGCATCCCAGCCAACGCGATGCTTTTCGTTGTGGTGCTGGCATTGCCCTGGCTGGGGCTCGGACTGGGGCGCGGACAGCGCTCAGACCAGGGTATTCCCCCGTCAGGCCGGTCGCCCCAGGCGGCGCCACGCCGATTCGAGGGTCAGGGCATAGACAGCGAACAGGCCGAGAAAGCCGCCGAACATCCAGCGGTCGGGGACCCCCAGGCGCTCCGCGGTGAGCCCCACGGCAGCGAGTCCCGCTGCGGCGAGCAGAATCAGGGCTAGGCTGGCGCTTACCCCGAGGCCGGCAGCCTGAAGCAAGTGGTGCAGGTGCTCGCGGTCGGCCAGGAAAGGGGAGCGACCCCGCACCAGGCGGCGAAACAGGGTGTGCACCGTATCCATGAGGGGAATGGCGAGGATCCATAGGGCGGTGACCGGGGCCAGGGTGCGCCCTGGCGCCTGGCTCATATCCACCACGAACCAGGCCAGGGCCAGCCCCAGGAACAGGGAACCAGCGTCCCCCATGAAGACCAGGGCCCGAGGGCGTCCGGGCAGGCGCAGGTTGAAGGCGAGGAACCCGAGGGTCACGCTGGCGAGGACCAGCAGGACGGTGGCATGGGTCATTGCCCCGCCAGCCAAAGCGGTGGAGGCCAGGATCAGGAAGGCGAGGCAGGCTTGAGAGCCGGCCAGCCCGTCCATGCCGTCCTGCATGTTCAGGGCGTTGATCACGCCGACCACCGAAAAGAGGGTGAAGGGGATGGCCCAGGGCCCGGGCAACACATCGGTGGTCCCGAGCAGGGGGCCCAGGTTGGTGATGGACAGGTTGCCCCACAGGGCCATGAGAAGCCCAGCGGCGATCTGAGCGGCGAAGCGGCTGAAGGGGTCCAGTTCCTTGAAGTCGTCCAGCAGTCCGACTAGGGTCAACAGGGCCAGACCCGCGAACAGGGGCCGAAACTCCATCAGACCCACCGGCACCGCCGGCACTGCGAAGAGAAAGCCGCAGAGCATGGCGATGCCGCCTACCAGCGGCACCTCACCTTGGTGGAGCTTGTGTCCACGGGACGAGTCCACCAGGCCGATGCGGTGGGCCAACGGGATTAAGAGCAAGATCAGGATCAGGGTGGCGAGCAGGCCAGTGAGACAGGCCAAGGCGGTTTGAGACAAGGGGCTCTCCGGTGCTCGTTGGTCCATCAGCACCTTACCGCATTTCTCTCGCTTTGGGCAATAAGGTCACCTGATCCGGGTGCTGGTACCTGCTCTGAGGGTCAGCGTCCGGCCATGCGTCCATAGGCCCTGGCCAGGGCCCCATCGTCCCCTACGTTGCCGGGGAAGATCACTACCGGCAGCCCCGGGTAGCGGGGGTGATCCTCCGGGCAGCGGACCACTGAGCAGCCGGGCAGGACCTGTCCCAGCACCCGGCTGGCGCTCAGGGCCAGGCCATCGCTCAGCAGGTCGTTGGACGTAATCCCGCCCTTGCCGATGAGAAAGCCCAGGTCCGGCGGCAGGGCGCGCACCAGGGCCATGAGAAAGCCGGAGACCTGGACGCCGAAGGCGAGTCGTGTCGCCTGGTCCGGGAAGGTGCGCTCGGTGCGGCTGGTGAAGATCACCGGGGTCAGACCCCGGGCGAAGGCGGCGGCGGCACTGTCCTGGATCTCGCTGAGGTAGCCGGCACCATCCGGGCCTATGCGGTCCACCTCCACCTCCAGGGCCGCGGTGCCGGGTTCCCGCAGCAGGGCGGAGAGCTGGGCCGTGGTCTTGGCCACATGGGAGCCGACGATGACGGCACCGGCCCGGTCGCCGCGCCGGTAGCGCCCCATCGCCTCCGGGGCTATGGGCTGGGGCGGCAGCCCGGCCAGGGAGGTCAGCAGGCTGGCGGCGCTGCGGAACAGCAGGCGCTTGCCCTCGGCCACGGCGCTGAGTACTGCCGCGGTGAAGGCGTCCAGGTCGGCCTGGGTCTCCGCATCCACCACGGCGCAGCGGTTGCCGGCGAGCCGTGCCAGGTGTCCCGCCAGGTCGGTGCCCGGTGCCCCGCGCAGTTCCTCGAGGGTAATGCGCTCCACCTCGGCCGCCGGGATGCGCCCGCGGGTCTTCTCCGCCACATAGTCCGGCAGGTAGGCGGTGGAGTAGCCGAACACCGAGTCCCGGGCGAACTCGGTCTCGTGCACCGGTACCCGCCGGCCGTCCACCACCAGGTAATGGATGCCGTCCAGGGTCACGCGCCCGCCCTCGAAGAAGGCCGGGACCAGGAAGTGGGCGTCGAAGGGGCCCAGTTCTTGGGCGATGACATCGGTTTCCACCGGGTAGTGGCCGCGCAGCGTCGAGTCCGACCGGCTGACCAGGATGGGCCGCACCGGGCGCCCGGCCTCAGCCTCGGCGTCCAGGGCCAGGCGCAGGTTGCGGCAGACGCTGCGGGTCAGGTCCGCCGCCCGGGTGGCGTCCATGCCCCGGGTGTTGGTCAGTACGAAGAACAGGGGCGAGGGGTCGCGCAGGGCCTCGCCCAGGGTCTGCGGGTCCCAGCGGGTCAGCAGCAGGCAGCCGTGGACCGTCTGGGAGCCGGTGGGGTCGTCGTCCAGGACGACGATCTTGGCTGTTGGGTCAGTTGCGGGCATTGGAGCTGCCTGAGGGTAAGTGGATGGGACAAGAGCAGTTGAGCCGCAAATGAACGCAAATAGACGCAAATAATCCGGGACTTGGTGCTGGGCTCCGGTTCACCCTGCGGGTGAGTTGCGGACTCTGCCTAACTGACGGACCCATTTGCGTAAATTTGCGAAATTTGCGGCCGAATTGCTCTTTCCAGGTTGATGAGGCGGCAGGGCCTCAGCCCTCCAGGGCCTCCTGGACCCGCGAGGCGATGTCCCCCGCGGTCAGGCCGTTGACCGCCATCAGTTCCCCAACCGTCGCGGTGGTCTCACCGCGCTGCCAGGCCAGCAGTTCGCGCTTGGGGGCCCGGCTGCGCAGCAGGACGGGCTCCAGGGGCGCCCCAGGGCCACCGCTCACGGCGCACAGCAGGTCGCCGTCGAACAGGGCGGCGAACTGGGCGTCGCCCATGAAGCCCCCGTCCGCCTCGGCGCAGGTCTGCCAGGCCAGGTCCCGGGGCCGGTAGAGCCGCCTGGGATTGGCCACGGCGACGATGCGCACCCGGTAACCCTCGGCCTCCAGCCGGTCCTTCGCCTCGAACACCGGCAGCAGGACCATGTCCCCGGTCACCGCGAACACCAGGGTCCCCCGGGTCCCGCCGCTGCCCTCGTAGATACAGATCGCCCCCTGCTCTATGGCCTCCCGGGCCTGGTCCAGGGTCGTGTAGACGGGCAGGGGCGACTTGGAGGCGAAGATGGCGATGCCCTTGTTGCGGCTCCCCAGGGCCCATTCGTAGGCGGCCTGGATCATGTTGGCGTCGCTCGGGAACAGGGCAAAGACATTGCCGTTGCGCATCTGGGCGGCGACGTAGTTCTCGATCTCCGGGCGCTGGTGGGTCCAGCCGTTGCGCCCCTGCTCCAGGGCCCCGGCGGTGAACAGGGTCACCAGGGAGGGCGTCGGCCGGCGCAGCTCGGCCATGGCCTGGGTGACGGTCTGTACTATGGGCCAGCCATTGATGGCGAAGGACTCGTAGGACAGCCACAGGGCCCGCCCGCCGAACAGGGCCACCGCGGCGGCCAGACCGGCGCAGGCGTCCTCGTTCAGCGGCTCATAGACCTGGCCGTCCGGGCGCTGGTGGTACAGCGGGTCCGTGGTCGGGTGGCGTATCCCTAAGGCCTCGTTGATGCCCTTCATGGCCGAGGCCTCGTTGCCGTCGGCATTGGTCACCAGGAGGCGCGGATCGGCCCGCCCCACCGCGGCGACCAGGGCGCCGAAGGCGGTGGCCGGCACGGCCTTATCGCCCACGGCGAAGGCCTGCATGGGCAACTGACCCAGTTCGGGGATAGGCAACCGGCTCTCGGTGACCAGGGTCCGGCTGCCGGGCCCGCCCCCGGCCCGGCTGAAGTTGGTGCGCACCAGGTCCCAGGCCGCCGGGGGCAGGGCGCGGCGTTGCAGGGCCTGGTAGATGTGCGGCTGGTCCAGGGTGTCGGCCGGGTAGAGGTTGTGCGCCTTGGCCCCCAGGGTATGTACCCCGGACCCCTTCAACTGCTTGATGATGAAGGCGGTGGGGATGCCGTCCAGGGCGCAGCGGGCGGCCCGGTCCAGGCCCTGGAGCACGGCCCGGGCGAAGGCCAGGCGGCGGTCGAGGGAGAAGGCGGTGCTGTCCACATAGGCCCCGTCCTGGCCGGCGTCGTCAAAGGCCTTGGCGTCCACCAAAATGACCTCGCGGAAGCCGTGGGCACGCCAGTAACCGGCCATGCGCTCGTTGTCCCAGGTGGAGACCATGGCGTGGTGCTCCTGGCTGTAGCCGTTCCACACCAGCACCGGGAGGAAGTTGGTCGAACGCGGGTAGGCGGTGAGGAAGTGCATCATGGCCGAGAGGGGGTAGGGCTCGCCCATGCCGCCGTCGCCCAGGGTCACCGGGAACAGCTTGTCCGGGTGGAGCAGGGCCCCGGCCATGGCGAAGTGCTGCCCCTGACCCAGGGGCCCGGCGGGGGCCAGCACCCCGGGGATGGCCCCGGACAGGTGGCCGAGCAGGCCCTCACGCTCCCGGAAGCGGTTGCGCATGTCTGCCACCGTATGGATGCCCATGTCCTCCAGGGAGCGGTCCAGGAACAGGGCGCTGTAGAAGCCCGGTGCGTGGTGGCCCACCTCGGTCAGGATGTTGGTATGACCGAGCATCAGCAGGGCCGAGTGGGCCTCGGCGCTGGAGGCGAAGCCCCCGGGGTGCCCGGACCCCTTGGCCCCGCAGACCTGGAGGGTCAGGTAGCGCAGGGCGTCGGCCCCGAGCAGGGTCTGGTAGATGGCCCTGGGGTCGTTGCTGTCGGTGATGGCCGAGGCCCCCTCGGCGATGGCGGGCTCGGCCGCCAGGGTGGCGAACTCTGGCCAGGGGGCGCCGAAGTGGTCGATGCCGGTGCAGAAGGCGGGTGCGGTCGCGTGCTCTTGGGGGGCGGTCATGGGACGGTCTCCGGGTGTTGGCTGGTCTTGTTGCGGCGTTTGCCGCTTGGGCAACAATTTAGGCCCGGGGCAAACATTGCGCAATACAGCATGCATTGCGCATGGTGAAATACTGCGGCTTCGGACACGTGGTCGGCTACCGAGTCGCACGGTGGCCGGACGGGTCGGCGGGGGTCCGGGTTAGGGCGCCTGGGGCGGCCCGCGTTGCGGAGCGCCCAGACCGGCGTGACACCGCAAGCGGTGTTACGAGGACACGGGTTCTGCAACGAGCACGCCGCAAGATTCAAGTGTGAGCGGTTACAGGGAGCTAGATTTCTTAACAGCCCTGAAGCATGAGCGCGCCAGCCCAGTCTTGGCGAGGCCCGGCAGCGGGTCAAAAAAATTGGTGATTAGCGCCATTCCTCAGCCAGCCGCCTCGGGGGACCCGAGGGGCGGCAGGCTCACGTTTTGAGCCTCCCCGGGGCGGACAATGGGGGCA
>DYRB01000309.1 GCA_020718945.1 Lamprocystis purpurea
GGTCGGCCTCCCGGTCGAACCAACACCTAATGCAGACATAGCCATTGGCAAAGGGGCGGGCAGTCGCGTCCGGGTGGCCCTGAACGGTGTCCGGGCCGTGTTCCACAGGCCGCACCCAAGCCCCGAGGCCAAACGGGGGCTGGTGCGAGGGGTGCGGGACTTTCTGGTTGCAGCGGGCGTGCAGCCCGCCGGGGAGTTCGAAGATGTTTGAGTACAGGGGCTATCTGGGCACCGTCGAGGCCGATGACGGGGCCTTCAGCGGGCGGGTGGTGGGCCTTCGGGACCTGATTACCTTTGAAGGCGATACCTACGCCGAGGTTGAGCAGGCGTTTCGGGCCAGCATCGACGACTACCTCGCCTTCTGTGCGGAGCGCGGTGAGCAGCCCGACCGGCCCTTCAGCGGCAAGGTCCCCCTGCGCCTGCCGCCGGAGCTCCACCGTCGCGCCGCGGTCAGGGCCCAGGCCGAGGGTATGAGCCTGAATCAATGGATCGCTAAGAGGATCGAGTCGGCGGCCTGAGGATCCCTGGCGTTGCCTCGGTCGTTTCCAGGCCCCGGGACGGGGCAAGCATTCGTCAGGACCTCTCCATAGTCGGTGGCACCAGATGGCCAAGCCAAAGAGAAAGTTGACACCGGCCGAAAAGGCGGCGAAGAAGCTCAGGCGCGAGAAATATATGACCATCTTCATCAATGGCAAGCAGAAGCGGGTCCTGCGGCCGGAGACCATCGATGGTTTGTCCGTGGACGAATTTATCCGCCGGAATGCCGATCCCCTGTGGCTGCACATGAACGAGATGTGGGAGTACATCGATGATGCACCGCAGCCGTAGCCCGGATGGAGCGCCAGCGGAATCCGGGGCCGGACTCTCCGAATGCGCGTACATCAATACGACGCTGAGAAATCCGGGATTCCGCTGCGCTCCATCCAGGCTCTCAGCTAACCCGCTGGCGACCGTCCTTGGCCCTGGGTCCCGGCATCGTGCCGGGACGACGGCTTTGGCGGACGGCCGCGATCTTGTCACTCCCGCTGAGACTGCCGGAGTACTGGGCCCTGGAGGGCTCTGTTGAGACTTCGCCTGAGGTATGGCTCCAATGACTAAAGACGAAGCTCCGCTTCGGTAAGAGCACACCAGAGATCGGCATGGCAAACAAGCAAAGCAGGCAAGCCCTCAAGCGACGGGCGGAGAAGCAGCACCAAAGGGCGGTGGCGAAGAAGGCCGAGGCCCGACGGTCGGCCCTTCATGCCGCTCGGGCGGGGTTGGATGGTGTCTCTCCCTATGGCTCAACGCTGCCCAAGCTTTCGGAGCAGATCTGGGCCTATGCGGCTCCGCTGCGAGACCGGGCGGTGACCGCGGAGGACCTGAAGCGGGCCGCGCAAATCGCCATCATGTGCTGGAACGCGGCCTTGCTCCCAGCGGGTAAGGTGGAAGAACTCCTCCAGCCCACAATTGCGGGGCTGGCAAATGGCGATCCGGGGCTTGAAGCGGAGCTTCTGGCCATATTCATGATGATGCAGGTCCGAAAGCACGAGCACTTCGGGAGTGACCAGCGGTTGGTTGCGGATTATTCCCTCAGCGATACGCCAGACGGGGTGCATCTGCTCGTCACATCAGCAGTGGCGTGAGACGATCAGCCCCTGGCGCTGCCCAGATAACAACGGGAGAACACCTGATGTCCAATCATTCCGAGAATGTCCCCAAGGCGATGGTCGATGCCTTTTCCGCGGTGGCCGCCCTGACCGATGCCTTCTGTCGGGATCGGCTCAATGGGGAGTATGCCCAGATGATGCGGTTCGTTGCTGCCGCCCTGGCGCGGAAGCGACCTTCGCCCCTGGCGTCCGGGACCCCGGCGACCTGGGCCGCCGGGATTGCCCACGCGGTGGGGATTATCAACTTTCTGTTCGATGCGACCCAGAGGCCCCATGTCACGGCGGGCGAACTCTACCAAGCGTTCGGCGTCGCCCAGGGCACCGGGCAGGGGCGGTCGAAGAAGGTTCGGGATCTGTTGAAGATGAGCCAGTTCGACCCGCACTGGAGTCTGCCGAGCCGGCTGCACGATCACCCGGTCGCCTGGATGGTGGAGACCCCACAGGGGTTCATCCTCGATGCCCGCGGCCTGCCGATCAGCAAGTCGTCCTCCACCAGCGGGGGCTCATCCCCTATGTCCACGCGGACGGCCAGCCCTGAGGCGGGTTGCCCTGGGGCTGGTCCTGCAATATGAACATCTGGGCGCTGACCAAGGATGAAGCACTGAAGGTGCTGTTGCTGCTGTGGCGCGACCGGGCGCCTTTGGGGGCCTGGGTGTTGATGGACACGGCGGGCGTGGACTTCAAATCCCTGTGGATGGGCTCGGCGGCGGAGCCCGGGCTGCGGGCCTATGTCTCGACCCATGGCCAGGGGCCGGGGCGGTACAGCGTCCACCTGGAGTACCCGCCCCATGAGGGCTCATCGCTGCCCGGCAATTCCAGCATCCACGAGGACCTGGATGCGGACAGTGCCCTGGACCTGCTGCACGAGCATCTGAGCCAGGTCGAAGGCGCGCAGCCAGAGTCCTGGTGCCTGGGCTCTACAGCGCCATTCCGTCAGTGATCACCTGTCGCAACCCCCCAGGGGCTCCATTTCTCCGGGCCCTTACCCCCCCGTCAGATTCATGTGCCTGAATATGACCGGCTGTGCCCGCAGGTCGAACTCGTGCCCCTCGGGCTTGATCTGCATGGCCTCGCGGATGCCCTGGTCCAGGCGCTCGCGGTCGCCGGGGTGGCCGCGCAGTATGGCGCGGAGATCCAGGGAATGCTCCTGGCCCAGACAGAGCAGGAGGCGGCCCTCGGCGGTGACGCGCACCCGATTGCAGTCGGCACAGAAGTTGTGGCTGTGGGGGGAGATGAAGCCGACCCGGGTCTCTGAGTCGGGGATGCGGTAATAGCGGGCGGGGCCGCCGGTGGTCTCGGTGGTGGGGACCAGGGTGAAGTGGGCGGCGAGGTCCTGACGGATCTGGTCGCTGGAGTAGAAGGCCTCGGCGCGGTCGTGGTCGCCGATGGATCCTAAGGGCATCTCCTCGATGAAGCTGATGTTGATGCCCTTGTCCACGGCGAAACCGACCAGGTCCGGGACCTCCAGGTGATTGCGTCCGCGCAGGATGACGGCGTTGAGCTTGATGCGCTCGAAGCCGGCGGCGATGGCGGCGTCGATGCCGGCCAGGACCTTGGCCAGGTCGCCCTTGCGGGTGATCTGGCGGAAGCGCCCCGGGTCCAGGCTGTCCAGGCTGATGTTGATGCGCCGTACCCCGGCGGCGCGGATGTCCTGGGCCAGGGCGGTGAGTTGGGAGCCGTTGGTGGTGATGACCAGTTCGTCCAGGCCGGGGAGGGCGGCGATGCGCGCCATCAGGCCGACCACCCCCGGGCGTACCAGGGGCTCGCCGCCGGTGAGGCGGATCTTGCGTGCCCCCAGGGCGACGAAGGCGGCGGCGACCGCCTCGATCTCGTCCAGGGTCAGGACCTCCTCGCGGGGGGCGAAGCGCTGGTCAGGCTCCATGCAGTAGACGCAGCGGAAGTCGCAGCGGTCGGTGACCGAGATGCGCAGGTAGGTCACGCGTCTGCCGAAGCGGTCGATGAGGGCCGAGGGACCCTTCGCGGCGGCACCGGCGGGGCTGCGGTCTGTGGTGGCGACGTACATGGTGGGGCGGGCTCCCGGCTGGGCTTTTTTAAGACTTAGCGTTTACCAGATACGGGAGCGACTGCCTAGTGGGTGGGTCAAGGAAATCCCATGGCCTTGTTGGGGCGCGGGCGGCAGCGGCCCTCAGAGCCCGGCCAGGGCGGACCTGGGCAGGACGTGCAGGTGGGTGCGGTCGTCCCACTCCGGCAGGTCCGCGAAGGTGGCGGGCAGGGCCTGGATCAGGGGTTCGGGGTCGTCTGCGACCAGCACCAGGCGCAGCCGGTTCCTGCCAGTGGCATCGCGCTCGGCGCGGCCCGCGGCCAGCCAGGCGGGGAGCCCGGCCCCCGCCTGGGTCAGGCCGTCCACCAGGAGCAGATAGATCAGCAGGCGCCCGTGTTGCCGCCGATGGCGATGCGGTGCACGGGCTCGGCCAGGCCGGGCAGGGCGACCTGGCCCTCGTCGATGTGCTCGAAGACCTCCGCCGGGCAGGTACAGCCAAGGTCCTGGCGTGCCAGACGTTCGATCAGGTCGCGGCGGGTCATGGCCGGATGTAGACGTAGCCCTGGGATTGCAGATCGGCGATGCGCACCACGCCGCCGGCGCTGGCCTCCACCAGGCCGGGCAGCATGTCGCCCATGCCGAGGTAGACGACCTTTGCCTTGTCCGCGGCAAAGGCCGGCAGGGCCAGGATCAGGGCGAACAGCAGGGCGAGC
>DYRB01000310.1 GCA_020718945.1 Lamprocystis purpurea
GAGGAAGGTCGCCGCAAAGAGGCGGCCTTGGTGCTGCGCCTCCTGCGACGGCGTCTGGGGCCGCTGACCAAGGCGACCGAGGGGCGCATCGCTGCCTTGTCCTCCAGCCAACTGGAGTCCCTCGGGGAGGCCCTGCTGGACTTCGAACAACGCCCGGACCTGGATGACTGGCTGGGGCGACAGGTCTGAGTCGGGCTAGTCAGTGGAGCCGCAAATGAACGCGAATAGACGCCAATAGCCAAGGACTTGGTGTCGCTCTCGCGTTCACCCTGCGGGTGACCTTCGGGCTATGCCTAACTGACTGATCCATCGGTGTAAATTTCCGTAGATTGCGGCCGAATTGCCCTTTCCGGGCGCCGGGCTCAGCCCCGCCCCCACCCCGCCATGGCCAACACCAGCCGGTTCACGATGGCCCGGGTGGGGGCTATGTTGTCCGGGTTGTGGAGTATCAGGTCGCGGTTGATTTCGATGGTGAGGGGCTGCTTGCCGCGCAGGTCATGGGGGTCGAAGCGGTTGAGGGAGTTGTCGCCGGTATAGGGGTGGTTGAAGCGGATCACGTCGCAGAAGTTGAAGCCCACGTCCAGGTCCGCGACGCTGGTCTCGACGATCTCTGCCAGGGCCAGGAGCAGGGCGCGTTCGGCGAAGCAGTCCAGGGAGGGGCGCCCATCCGTGTCGCCGGCGTTGCCGAAGGTGAACAGGGGGCGCAACTCGCCCTTGTCCACGGAGGTACGGGTGCCGATCCCCGGCATGGTGTGGCAGAAGGCCACCTTCTCGCAGGCGGGGCTGGCGATCAACTCCGCCAGGCGGGCGCGATGGGGGCGTATGTAGCGGTCTATGACCTGTTGCCGCACCGGCTCCGGCAGGCCGCGGTCGGACTGATAGATCTTTACCCCCTGGCTGGTCAGGGTCTTGACGGTGCCGTCCGGCTGCAGGTCGTCGCACTCCCGGTTGGGGTCGGCGTGGGCCCGCCAGATCATGAAGCGCAGTATGTGGGGGGAGGCGGGCAGCCCCAGGTAGAGCTCGTCGGAGAATTCGTCGGAGTCCTCACGCCTGTCCCCCGGGGTGAACTTGGGGTGGAGGTAGCACTTGACCTCGTCCGGGGTCAGGTGGCCGCCGTGGGGGAGTTCCAGCAGGACCGGAAGGGTCCCCTGGACGTACTCATAGGGATGGATACCCGCGACCTGGCTCATAGGTGAATGCCCGAAATGAGGTGCCGTGCGGCCAAGGCGGCGAGGAGCCCGGCCTGGGCCTGCGGGTCGTCGTCGCTGATCACCGCCGCGTAGATCCGGGTGCTGCCGTCCTCCCTCGGGTCATAGTGGGCACCGATGGGGAGCAGCTCCCGGCGGTCGATCTCAGGGTGGAAGCGCTCGAACAACTCCGCCGGGGGGCCAGGGTAGCAGAAATAGCCGGTGCTCAGAATCGGGTGGCGGTGGCGGGTGGCCAGGTAGTCCCCCAAGAGAAAGAAGGGCGTGGACCCGTTGAGACGGAAGTTGGGGTCGATCAGCCAGAACTGGCCGTCGGCGTCCTCGATCAGGTCCAGGCCACAGACCCCATGCCAGCCCAGCGCCGCCGCCCGCCCTGCCACCTGGTCGCAGATCAGGGCCACCGGCTCAGGCGGGACCCAGTGCGGGTCGATCTGATTGCCGCGGTAGCCGCTGCCCTCGACCCGCTGCTGGGAGGCGCCGATGAAGGCCAGGTCGCCGTTGGGGGCGACCTGGATCTGGACATTGATGTTGGCCCGGGCCTCGGCCAGGTAGGCCTGGACCTTGACCGCATGCCCGGCGAAGCGGGTCCGGGCGGCGCTCAGATCGGCCTCGTGGTGGCACAGGGCGACCCCGTCGCCACCCCCTGAGGGTCGGGTGATCTTGATGACGAAGGGCAGGGGCCAGCGCTCACGCCAATGGTCCTGGGCGAAGGCGGCGGGGGACAGGGGCTCGGCCCGGGGGACCCGATCAGTCAGCTCGTGCATGCGCCCCTTGTCGTTGAGGCGGGCGACCAGGTTGGGGTCCAGGTAATAGCGTTCCGCGGGGATCAGCCGGCTGTCGAAGGGGTGGGGGGAGACGACGCTGTGTCCGGGGTGCTCGGCCACTCGCTGGACGAAGCCCTGGGGGCCTGGGTAACGCAGGACCTCGCCGTAGCGACCGGGGAAGTGCTCGCGATAGAAACCGCCCCAGTAGCCGGACCAGTCCCCGGCCAGGTCCAGGGCGGCCTCGTCCGCCAGGCTCAGGAAGGCCCCGCCGAAGAGCAGGAAGCGGGACGCCTGGCAGCTCAGGTAGCGCGGGCAGCGCAGGTAGAAGTAGTCGAAGTCCCCGGCGCCTGTATCACTCGGACCAGGTGCGGGCCCATAGGACGGGTAGCGCGGCAGATGCAGGGCCGGCCCCGGGGTGACGTAGAGGTCCGAGAAGCTGCGGGCGATGGATCTGGGCCACACAACTTCGGGTCTCCTGGCCCGGGGGCTCAGGCCGCGGCGCCGGTTTGCCCGGCCAGGGTCCGCCGGGGGGGGCCCGGAGGGGCCTGGCGGGCGGCGATGGGCAGGGGCTGCTGGGCCTCCGCTGCCTCTTCCTCCTTCGCCTCGGGCTCGGGGACGGCCTCAGTGCCGCGGCGCGCCTTGCCCCATTCGATCAGTTCCAGGCGGCCGTCGGGGTGCTCGACTATGGCGGTGCAACTGTCCACCCAGTCCCCGCAGTTGACGTACTGGATGCCACCGATGTCCTTGATGGCGGCGGCGTGGATATGGCCGCAGATCACCCCGTCCAGCCCGCGCTGGCGCACCGAATGGGCCACCGCCTCCTCGAAGTCGTAGATGAAGCTCACCGCCGACTTGACCTTGCGCTTGGCATAGCCGGCCAGGGACCAATAGCCGGCCAGGCGCAGCCGACGCCGGGCCCAGGCGATGACGGTGTTCAGGAGCACCAGGAACTCGTAGGCGCGATCCCCCAGCACCGCCAGCCAGCGGTGGTAGCGGGTGACCTGATCGAACTCGTCCCCATGGACCAGCAGGAAGCGACGCCCGTCGGCGGTGGTGTGGATGGCCTCCTGGACCACCCGCACATCGCCGAAGTGGCTGCCGTGGTACTCGCGCAGGGCCTCGTCATGATTGCCCGGGATCAGGATCACCGCCGCCCCGTGGCGGGCCCGCTTAAGCAGCTTCTGGACCACGGTGTTCTGGGCGGTGGACCAGTGGATGCCCCGGCTCATGGCCCAGAAGTCCACGATGTCGCCGACCAGGTACAGGGTCTGGGCCTCGTACTCGCGCAGGAAGTCGAGCAGCCGCCCGGCCTGGCAGGCGCGGGTCCCCAGGTGGATGTCGGAGAGGAATATGGTGCGGACCTCCGGCACCGGGTCCCCCTAGGCGGTGCTGGCCGGGCGCCGCCCGACGAAGACGTAGTAGGGGACCCGCACCCCCGGCAGGTAGGGGACGCTACCCAGCCCCTCCATGAGGCGATGCTCAGGGAGCAGCCGGCGTAGGGCCGGCAGGTGCCCCGGGTTGGGGTGGACCCCGTCGTGACCGAACCAACGGGGCCAGAACCACCGGCTCAGGGCCCCGTGACGGGCCAGCCCGGGGGCCGGGTCCGCCTCGGAGACGTAAAAGTCCACCAACCCCAGGGTGCCCCCGGGCTTGAGCATGGCCAGGGCGTTGTCCAGGGCGGCGCGCCAGTCCGGGATCATGGTCAGGGCGTAGGAGAAATAGACCAGATCCACCGGCTGGGCCGGTCGGTAGCGGGTGGCGTCCGCCTCGGTGATGCGCACCTTGGGCAGGTCGCGGGCGCGGTTGCGTGCCTGGGCCAGCAGGGCGGGGCACAGGTCCACCAGCTCGAACGAGCCCAGGGCCTGGAGCCGGGGCCCGAGCAGGTCCAGGTTGCGCCCGGTCCCGCCGCCCAGCTCGACCACATGGGCGCCGGCCGGCGGGTCCATCCACTCCATCAACTGGGTGCGGCCGTGGAGCAGGCCCTCGCGGAAGGCGTCGTAGTGGGCCGCCTGGGGGGCATAGAAGGCCTCCAGGCGCTCCGCATGGGTGCCGGTGCGGGGTTGACCCCGGACCAGACTGGCCAGGACCCGTGCGTCGGCCCAACTCATGCCGGGGCGGCCAGATCGGCGATGTGGAAGCCGGCGTAGGTGTGCACCCGATCCTGGCGTTGCAACTGCTCGGCCAGTTCGCGGTGATAGACCAGGCGGTCGCGCAGGGGCGCCCGCTCGGGTCCCAGGGCGACCAGATCCAGATAGCTCGGGTTGGCGTGGGCGCTGCGGAAAATCACCCGGGCATCGGGGGTGGCGTGGGACAGGATCTCCTCCCACTCCTCCGCCAGGGCCTGGGGGTAGTAGG
>DYRB01000311.1 GCA_020718945.1 Lamprocystis purpurea
CCAAAGAAAAAGGGAAAGGCCACGACCTTTCCCCTCTACGGGTCTGACGCCTCGTACCCGGTCCCACCCTAGGCCCGGTACCGACCCCAACGGGGTCGTACATACCAGCCCAGGGCAGCGCCCTGGGACCGCCGGAGAGAATGACCTCAGCCCTGAAAGGGCGTGACATAGGCCGGAGTCTCTGTCACGCCCTTACAGGGCTGTGATTCCTTTCATCCCAGACCCAGGGCTGCGCCCTGGGCTGGTATGTCTGGCCCCTTCGGGGCCTAAGCGCTGCGGTCTGAACGCTGATCGCGTGGTGACCAGGCTCCGCCGGGGGCCAATTGCGCAGAACAGGCCGCCGGAAGACGGCCGCTTAGGCCGGCCTTCTAGGCCGCAAGGGCCAGCCCGGACTTGGCCTGCTCGGCCAGGGCGGCAAAGGCGGTCGAGTCGCTGTAGGCGACCTCGGCCAGCACCTTGCGGTCCAGTTCGATCCCGGCGCGCTTCAGGCCGTTCATGAAGCGGCTGTAAGACATCCCGTTCATGCGCGCGGCGGCGTTGATACGGGCAATCCATAGGGCACGGAACTGGCGCTTCTTCTGGCGGCGGTCGCGGTAGGCGTACTGCCCGGCCTTGATGACCGCCTGCTTGGCGGTGCGGAAGACGCGGCTGCGGTTACCGTAGTAACCCTTGGCCGCCTTCATGATCTTCTTATGACGGGCGTGGGCCTGTACGCCCCGTTTGACTCTTGGCATAGCTCTTCTCCGGTGCGTTCAGGTTCAGCAGTAAGGCATCATCCGCATGGCGCTTTTCACATCCGTATGGTGGACCATGGCGGCGGAGCGCAGGTGACGCTTCCGCTTGGTGGTCTTCTTGGTCAGGATGTGCCGCCGATGGGAGGCATTACGCTTGAACGCGCCGGCGCCGGTGCGCAAAAAGCGCTTCGCGGCCCCGCGTTTGGTCTTGATTTTGGGCATGAGTCTCGACTCCGCTATTTTCATTGAATGTGCGGCCCGGACCTGCGGCTTGCGCCGCTGGTTGCTACCCGGCTGGGCCGGGCGGGGCCGCTATTTTTTCTTGGGACCCAGCACCATCACCATCTGCCGCCCTTCCATCTGGGGCTGTTGCTCGACGATGCTGATATCGGCAAGGTCATGTTCCACCCGCTTGAGCAGTTCCAGCCCAAGCTCGCGATGGGCGTGCTCACGCCCGCGAAACCGCATGGTGACCTTGCCCTTGTCCCCTTCACTCAGGAAACGCATCAGGTTGCGTAGTTTGACCTGATAGTCCCCCTCGTCCGTGCCTGGACGGAACTTGATCTCCTTGATCTGAACCTGCCGCTGCTTCTTCTTGGCCTCTGCCTTCTTCTTCTTCTGGTCGAAGACGAAGCGTCCAAAATCCATCAGACGGCAGACCGGGGGTTCGGCGTTGGGATCTATCTCCACCACGTCCAACGCATCTGCCTCGGCCATCTCGATGGCCTCACGCAGCTTGATGACCCCGATCTGGACCCCTTCGGCATTGATCAATCGCACCTCGTTGGCGGTGATCTCCCGATTGACCCGGTTCTTTTTTGGCGCAGCTATTGCAAGTTCCTCCAGTTAACAAACAAAGAACGTCCGGTCGCACGCCATCCGCCGAGGCGGGTTGACGCGGACACCGGACGTCAGTTGGTTCGGGCCTCGACCTCTTGCCCGAGGCGGGCCAGGAAGTCGTCGATCCCCATGACCCCGAGATCCTGACCCTTGCGATCACGCAGGGCCAGGGTACGATTCTCGACCTCGCGATCCCCCAAGACGAGCAGGTAGGGGACCTTTTGCAGGGTATGCTCGCGGATTTTAAAGCCGATCTTCTCGTTTCTCAAGTCAAATTCCGCGCGGAAGCCCTTCTCGCGCAAGGTCTTAGTCACCTCGCGCACATAGGGGGCCTGGCGGTCGGTGATATTGCAGACCACCGCCTGCACCGGCGCCAGCCAGACCGGCAGGGCCCCGGCGTAGTGCTCGATGAGGATACCGATGAAGCGCTCCATGGAACCTAGGATGGCGCGGTGGACCATCACCGGGGTCTGCTTGCTGTTGTCCTCGGCGATGTAGTGGGCCCCGAGACGGCCGGGCATGGAGAAGTCCACCTGGATGGTCCCGCACTGCCAGGCCCGCCCTATGCTGTCGTGCAGGGTGAACTCGATCTTGGGGCCATAGAAGGCCCCCTCCCCCGGCTGGACCCGGAACTCCAGGCCCTTGTCCTTCAGGGACTTTTCCAGGGCCGCCTCGCCCTTGTCCCAGAGGGCGTCGCTGCCGACGCGCTGGTCCGGGCGCAGGGACAGGGCCAGGGCTATGTCGGTGAAACCGAAGTCCCGGTAGGTCTCGAAGACCATGTCGATGAGGGTCGCTACCTCGCCCTGGAGCTGGTCCTCGGTACAGAAGATGTGGGCGTCGTCCTGGGTGAAGCGCCGCGCCCGCATCAGGCCGTGTAGGGTCCCGGAGGGCTCGTTGCGGTGCACCACGCCGAACTCGGCGATGCGCAGGGGCAGGTCCCGGTAGCTCTTCAGCCCCTGGTTGTAGAGCTGGATGTGCCCAGGGCAGTTCATGGGCTTGATGGCGAAGTCGTGGTCGTCCAAGTGGGTGGTGAACATGCCCCCGGCGAACTTGTCCCAGTGCCCGGAGCGCTCCCACAGGGACCTGTCCAGGATCTGGGGGGTCTCGACCTCCTCATAGCCGTACTCCACCAGCTTGCCGCGCATGTAGTCCTCGGCCAGCCGATAGGTCACGAGCCCCTTGGCGTGCCAGAAGGCCATGCCCGGGGCCTCCTCCTGGAAGTGGAACAGATCCAACTGCTTGCCCAGGCGGCGGTGGTCGCGGCGCTCGGCCTCCTCCAGGCGGTGCAGGTAGGCGTCGAGTTCCTTCTTGTCCCGCCAGGCGGTGCCGTAGATGCGCTGGAGCTGGGCGTTGCGGGCGTCGCCGCGCCAGTAGGCCCCGGCCACCTTGGTCAGCTTGAAGCCGTTGCCGAGCTTGCCGGTGCTGGGCAGGTGCGGGCCCCGGCAGACATCGAACCAGTCCCCCTGGCGGTAGATGGACACCTCCTCGCCGACCGGGATGATGTCCTCGATGATCTGGACCTTGTAGTCCTCGCCGATACCGGCGAACAGCGCCTTGGCCTCATCCCGGTCCCACACCTCGCGGGTGATGGGCAGGTCGCGGCGCACTAGCTCCTGCATGCGCGCCTCGATCTTCGCCAGGTCGTCCGGGGTGAAGGCCTCGGCGCGGGCGAAGTCGTAGTAGAAGCCGTCCTCGATGGCCGGGCCTATGGTCACCTGGGTCCCCGGATAGAGCTCCTGGACCGCCTGGGCCATGACATGGGCGGCATCGTGGCGCAGCAGCTCCAGGGCCGCCTCGTCCTTGGACGTGACTATGGCCAGTTGCGCATCGACGGCGATGACATGGGAGCTGTCTACCAGGCGGCCGTCCACCCGCCCCGCCAGGGCCGCCTTGGCCAAGCCGGCGCCGATGGACTGGGCGACCTGGGCCACGGAGACGGGTTGCTCGAAGCTGCGCGTGGAGCCGTCCGGGAGGGTGATGATGGGCATGGCGATACCTGCGGGGTGATCAGTGGTGACCGATACCAAAGGTCACATGAATCGACGGTCACATGAAACGAAAAAGCCGCCAGCCTACCGTCGCAGCTACCCAGCCGGTGGGGGCTGGGTGCCGATGGCCATAGGCTGGCGGCTGAGTGTTTGGTAGGCGCGATTGGACTCGAACCAACGACCCCCACCATGTCAAGGTGGTGCTCTAACCAGCTGAGCTACGCGCCTGTCGTCAGAAGCCCGGCAGTTTAGCGGCGGGTCTGGGGCTTGGCAAACACTTTTTTGCCTGGGTGGGTCCGGGCTGGGACCGAGGCGGCTGTCGGGTCACCGGCCCGGCGGCCCGGGCTACGAGCCCCAAGGGTGCCCTACCCCGCCGGCATGGGCCAAGCCCCCTCGGCTGGGGTGCAGTCCCGCCATAGTCGCTCGGCGCGGACCGCACAGGGCACGCGGCCAGGATCGCGGGCCAGCGGGAGCGCCGGCATCTTGCCGGCAACTGGGTCCCCCGGCGTCCCGCCGGGGGTATGACACGGGCCTCGCTAAGCCGCAGCTTCCAGACTCGACAGAGGAGGCGTGCAAGCCCCTGAAGTTTCGCGCCCAAATGCCGAAACTCGAGTCTCTCGATGTTTCCGAGACTTGCGCGCAGGCGTACTAGGCAGTCATCCGCACCTCGCCCCCCGGCCGGCCCGCCAGCAAGGCATCCACCGGGCTGCGCACCGCGCTGCTGCCCCTTTGCAGGACATGGGTGTAGATCT
>DYRB01000312.1 GCA_020718945.1 Lamprocystis purpurea
CATTCGGCCACCCGGGTCATGTGGGCCTTCTGCAGGGCCGGGATGGCGCGGCGGATCTGATTGAGCCGCCGGATGTGGCGGTACAGGGGATGGCCTTGGGTCTCGGCGATATGTCCGTCGGTGAGGTGATCGCCGAAATAGGCCCGGCCGGTCTGGTCCAGGGTGTCCTTCTCGCCTTCTACGTCCTGGGGCGCACCGCGCATGAAGGCGATCTCCTCTCCATAGGGCGTAGGGTCCGCTGTGCGGACCGTCCCCGGCCATACCTGAGGGCCCGGCGTGGGCGTAGGGTCCGCTGTGCGGACCGTCGGTGCCCGTATCCAAGGGGCCGGTGCCGGTTTCGGTCCGCATAGCGGACCCTAGGGGGTCGGTGCCTGCCTCGGTCCGCACAGCGGACTCTACGAAGGCCGGCAGCACCGACTCGAAGTTGTCCCACACCACCAGGACCCGGGTGCGGCAGAAGAGCCGCACCGCCTCGGCCCATTGCTCGTTCGGCGGCAGGCTGGCGAACCCCCCGTCCCCAAGCCCCTCGCCGATGAGCCGCACCACCCCCTCGGCCCCGGCCCCCTGCTCGAAGCTGTGGAACAGGGCGGCATCGAAGCGCCGGGTGCGCCGCCACCAGTGGGCCGCCTCCCGGGCCAGGGCCGTCTTCCCCATGCCGCCCCCGGCGTGGAGCAGGACAGCGGGATGGGCACGGAGCGCCCGCTCCAGGGCCAGCAGCTCCCGGGCCCGACCCTGGAAGCCGTAGCGCGGGGGCGGGGGGAAGCCGGGGATGGGGTCGTCCTCGGCCGCCTCGGCCCCGGAACCGGTCCCGGGTCCGGCGGCCCCGCCCGGGACCAGCACCGGGTCGGCCCCGGCCTGGTAGAGCTGGGGTATGGGCCAGTCCTGGAGGTCCAGGGTCTCGGCGTCCGGGCCCAAGCCAGCGCTTGGCGTCGGCGTGCAGGGCGGCGCGGGCCTCCTCCAGGGCCTCGCCGACGCTGGCCCCGGCCACCAGCTCGCGGTAGAGGCGCTCCACCAGCAGGGCGGCGGCCTTGACATGGACCGAGTGGGAGAAGGCGACCACACTCCCCACCCCGCCCTGCAACAGGGCCGGGGCCACGGCGCCGAAGATGGGGCGGTCTGAAACCTGGGCCCCGCGGCAGGCCTCGATCAGGACCAAGGGGACCTGGAACCGGCTGAGCAGGTCCCCCAGGTGCCGCCCGGGGACCAGCTCGGTCTTGCGCCCGGCGTCCTCCGGGCCCTCGAAGCACAGGGCCCCGACCCCGGTCTCCGGGTAGTACTGCCCGTGGCCGTCGAAGTGGACCAGGTGGTAGGGCCGTCGCTCCCGGCGGGCGGCGGCCAGGCGCCGCTCCAGCTCGGGCAGGGTCGGGGGCTCGCAGAAGTCCACCTCGACCCCGCCCGGGGTCTGGGCCAGGGCGTCCAGGACCGGGCGGGTGCTGGTGCGGGGGTCGACGAAGCCGGTGTCCTCCGGGCGGCTGACGATGAGCAGGACCCGCAGGGGCAGGCCGAGCTGGAAGGCGGTCTGGGGCTGGGCCCCGGGCAGCCGGCGGCGGAGCGTCAGGCCGCGCAGGGCCAGGGGGCCGCGGGGGTCGCGGAGCATCTCCCAGGGGCGGATGAGGAAGGCGGGGCTGTCGCTGGCCAGCGTCAGCAGGCAGCGCCCGCCCGCGGCGAGGTGGTCGCAGATCGCGGCGTAGACCCGGTGGTTGGCCCCGCCGGGGAACAAGGCGGACCACAGGTCCCGGCCCCAGCCCTCCAGGCGCTGCTCCAGCCTGGCGGCGCGGGCCCGGTCCCCGGCCCCGGGGAACTCGATGTAGCGCTCCAGGTACCAGGCCAGCTCGTCCAGGTCGGCCTTGGTCAGGGGCAGGGGCAGGGGAAAGCGGTCGTCGTCGCCCCAGTGGGCTTCAAGGTCCGTGCCGGTGCGGTCGACCTGGAGGGTGAATTCCTTGGGGGCGGGTCGCGGGGCCGGGGCCGGGCCCGCGGCGGTGATGCCCCAGATCAGTTGGTCCAGCCCGGCGGTGGCGGGCCAGTCGCTCAGGTCGGCGTAGCCGTAGAGGGCGAGGAAGGGCGGCAGGGGCGCGGCGCCCTTCAGCAGGACCGGGATGACCCGCTTGCCCTGGCCGCGGGCCTGGCTCAGGGCGATGGCCATTTCCTGCTCCTGCACCGGGCCCAGGCCGGCGGGGCCGGTGAGGACGGCGACGGCGGGGGCGGCGGTGAGGCCGGTCTCCAGGGTCCTGAGCCAGGGCTCGCCGGGGGGCAGGTGCCAGCGGTCGAGCCAGGGGTCGAGCCCGCGGGCCTTGAGGGCCTCGGCGATAGGCAGGGCCAGGGCGGCGTCCTGGCGGTTGTAGCTGACGAAGACCTGGTGCTGGGGCATGGGGGGCTCCTTGTCCGGCTGGGCTCGGGGGAAGCTACCAAACTTCCGGCCCCGCAACACCGTCTTTGCCTGTGATTAGGCCCGCGGCTGCGACTCCACCGACAGGCGCATGCCCACGGTGTTCAGGACGGCCAGGAGGGTCTTCAGGGTTGGATTGCCCTTCGCCGACAACGACCGGTATAGGGACTCCCGACTGATGCCGGCCTCCGCCGCCACCGCGCCGAGGCCACCGTGTGCCTCCGCCACCGTCCTCAGGGCCAGCAGCGCGCCGGCCCGGTTGTCGGGGTCGTCGAGGGACTCCATCGCTGCCTTCAGGTACTCAACGGCCAACTCGCGGTCGGCTCGCAACTCGGCGACCTCGCGCTGGTGGTGCGGGACACCGCCATTCAAACGACTCATCTCTGCCTCCGCTTCCACTCGTTCCACAACGCCTTGGCCTGTCTGATGTCGGCCGCCTGGGAGCCCTTGTCGCCGCCACACAGGAGCAACACCACCGCCATCCCGTGGCGACCGAAGTAGACGCGGTAGCCCGCGCCCACATGCACCCGCAATTCGATCACCCCCTCGCCGACCGGTCGGCTGTCGCCGAAGTTTCCCGCCTCGACCTGGCGCAGGCGTAGCCGGATGCGGGCTTGAGCTGCCTTGTCGCGCAGGGCGTTCAACCACTCCGTGAAGGGCTCGCGGCCGTCCTCCCTTTGGTATCGCAGCAGCTCGATCATGGGTGCAGTGTAGCCTGAAAGCTACTCCGCCACCGCCGGAGTCAGCCGCCGCACCAGGGCACGCAGCCCGTTGAGCATATCATCCACATAGGTGAAGACCACGGGGATGACCAGCAGGCTGAGGAAGGTGGAGGTAATCAGCCCGCCGATGACGGCGATGGCCATGGGGGAGCGGAAGCTGGGCTCGGCCCCCAGGCCCAGGGCCACCGGGAGCATGCCGGCACCCATGGCGATGGTGGTCATGAGGATGGGCCGGGCCCGCTTGTGGCAGGCATCCAGAATGGCCGGGAGGCGCTCCAGGCCCCGCTCGCGGCGGGCCACCACGGCGTATTCCACCAGCAGGATGGAGTTCTTGGTGACTAGGCCCATGAGCATCAGCAGCCCGATGATGGAGGGCATGGAGAAGCTGTTGCCGGTGGCCAGCAGGGCGACGAAGGCCCCGCCCAGGGACAGGGGCAGGGCGGCGAGGATGGTCAGGGGTTGCAGGAAGTCGTGAAAGAGCAGCACCAGGACCACATAGATGAACAGCACGCCGATGAGCATGGCGGTGCCGAAGCTTGAGAACAGCTCGGCCATGCGCTGGGCATCGCCCTGCTGGACCCGCTCCACCCCGGCGGGCAACTGGACCAGGGACGGCAACTTGTCGGCCTTGGCCATGACCTCGCCGATCAGCAGCCCCCCCAGTTCCACGTCGATGTTGACGTTGCGCTTGCGGTCCACCCGATTGATCTGGGCCGGGCCGCTGCCCAGGGTCAGTTCGGCCACCGCGGACGGGGGCACGGGCCCAGCCTTGCCGGGGACGCGCAACTGGGCTATGGCATCCAGGTCCGCACGCATGGCCCGCTCCAGGCGCACCCGGATAGGGATCTGACGCTGGGGCAGGTTGAGCTTGGGCAGATTCAGGGCGAAGTCCCCGGAGGTCGCCACCCGCACCGCCCCGGCCAGGGCGGCGGTGGTCACCCCCAGATCCGCGGCGCGGGCGAAGTCCGGGCGGATCTGGATCTCCGGGCGTTGCAGGCTGGCCCCTGAGGTGACGTTGCCGATCCCGGGGAGGCTGCGCAGGTCGCGCTCCACGGCCTGGGCCGCGGCGGCCAGGGCGAGCGGGTCCTCGCTGGCCAGGGACACCTGGAGCTTCTCCCCGGCGTGGCCACCGCCTTTGGACACCCGGGCCCCGGGCAGGGCCGCCAGGCGGTCGCGGATCTCCGCCTCCACCCCCTTCTGGGTGCG
>DYRB01000313.1 GCA_020718945.1 Lamprocystis purpurea
GGCCACCCGTCGCGGCTGAAGCCGCTCCCCCTTGGGAGCGCCGGCCTCCGGCCGGCTAGCCGCCGATAGGCGGCTTGGCGAGCTTGCACAAGACCGCGGCATGACCGGCGAAGCTCCCTGTATCTCCCACCACCGGCGAGACGCCATTGGACCCAGTGCCGGCCGAAGGCCGACGCTGGGTCCAACGGGGTCGCGATGGTGCGCCGGGCCCTGACTGGTGGTACAAGGGGCCAGGGTCGCCTCGACCAGGAGAACGAATGGAGTTCAACACCCATCGCGATGAGATTTACGACTGGCTGCGCCGCTGCCTGATCGGGCCAGGTGCCGCCGGCGGCTCGGATCTGAATCGTATCAAGCCGCTGGATCGCTACCAGACCGGCATCCTGTTCCCTATCGTGAAGGGGGAGGAGGGCCTTGACCCGGCCGCCCCAATCGAAGTGGCTGAGGAAGACGCCGAGGGCGAGGACCAGGACGGGCCAGGACCCACCGTGACCTCTGTCAGCCAACCCAGGCGGCGCTTTGTGCCTCCTTCGTCGGTGGGGCTGTCATTCTTCGTCGCCGGCGACGACATCCGGCTCCAACTGATCCCCCGGGCCGTCCACTACGCCCTCCAGGGTGAGCGCGACGGAGCGGGGCGCTTCGTCCAGGCGGAATGGCGCCGCGACCTCCTGGGTGCCGACGACTCGGAGACGTGCAACCTGGCAGCCCCTCGCCGCCGGCAAGCCGAGACCTGGCGCCAACCGGCCTTCGATGGCCGCGCCGAGCTGTTCGTCCTCTGGCGGCCCCTCGCGGATGGCTGGCTGGTGACCACGTCCCTCAGCAATACCCAGTGCTTGGCGCACCAAGGCGACCGCGACAAGGGAGCCGTGGAAGGCAACGAGAGGGCCCTGTTCGAGGCCGAACTCGCCTGCACCATCGACTCGGGCGAGGTAGGCCCCTATCCCGGCGTCCAGTACAGCCTGTTGAGCAACGAGGAGCAGGAACTGGAGTTCCAGTACCGGCATCACCGGGTCTACGCCATAGGTCACGGCGCCGCGGTGGACTGGGACCTCAAGGACGGGCGCGTCGCCGCCATTCGCACCGAGTTCCTGCCCAGGGTCGAGGTCCCCCAGGTCAGCGCCGATGTCGGGGTCGGCGACCAAAACGTCCTCGACATCCGCTGGCTGGCCGGGATCGAGGGCGACCTGGCGGGACGCTGCGATGCCCTGGGGCGCTTCGTCAGTGGCTATGCCGCCTGGGTAAAGCTCAACGCCGACCAGGTCCAGGGCCTGATTGGTGACACCCGGGCACCGGCCGAGCGCATCCTGGGGCGGATGCACAGGGCGGTGGAGCGCATGGGCGCCGGTATTGACCTGCTGCGCCGCGATCCACTGATCGCGCGGGCCTTTGGGTTGGCCAACCTGGCCATGGAGCGCCAGATGGCCCAGGCGGACAAGGCCGCGGGCAGGCCCAGGCGGGACTACCGCTGGCGACCCTTCCAACTCGCCTTCCTGCTCCTGGCCCTGGAGTCCAGCGTCGATGAGGACAGCGCCTTTCGCGACACATTGGACCTGATCTGGTTTCCCACCGGCGGCGGCAAGACCGAGGCCTATCTCGGCCTCATGGCCCTGGTGATCTGCTGGCGTCGGCTCAAGTACCCTGCCTCCAGCGGCGGGACCAGCGTCCTGATGCGCTACACCCTCCGGCTCCTGACCAAGGATCAGTTCCGCCGGGCGGCCCGCCTGATCTGCGCCCTGGAACTGCTGCGGCGGGAGACACCAGAGCTGGGGGCCGAGCCCATCACCCTGGGCCTCTGGGTCGGCGCGCCGTCGAGCCCAAACAACTTCGCGGACGCCAAGGAGGCGGTGGATCAGGCCATTGAGGAGGGCAGCCGCGCCCCCAGCCTCCTGGTCCTGGATGCCTGTCCCTGGTGCGGTGACCCCTTCGATGCGGCCCACAGCTATGACGCGGGTCCGCAGCACTTTCGCTTCAACTGCGCCAATCCCGCCTGCGACTTCGGCGCCGGCTCAGACGCGGCCCTGCCCTGCAACATCGTCGATGCCGCCCTCTATGAGGCCCCGCCGACCTTGCTGCTCGCCACCATCGACAAGTTCGCCCGGCTGGCCTGGGAGGAGCGCAGCACGGCCTTCTTCGGTCGCAACGGCAATCGCCCACCGGAGTTGATCATCCAGGACGAGCTGCACCTGATCGCCGGGGCCCTGGGCTCGGTGGCGGGGCTCTACGAGGCCGGGCTGGAGACGGTGCTCATCCGGCGCGGGGTGCATCCGAAGTACATCGCCTCCACCGCCACCATCCGCATGGCCCGCGAACAGGTGGAACGTCTCTACGGCCGCGAGGGGGCGGTCTTCCCCCCGCCGGGGCTCGACTGCGACGACTCCTACTTCGCCCGCACCGTACCGACCAGCGAGAGGCCGGGGCGGCTCTATGTGGGCTATCTGGCCCCTGCCCGCGACCGACAGCACTGCCTGGCCCCCGTCGCGGCGGCCTTGCTGGCGGCCCCGGAGGTGCTTTTCGGCGCTGCGGGACCGGATGCGCAGACCCTGCTGGACGCCTGGTGGACCCTCCTGATCTATCACGGCAGCCTCAAAGGGGTCGGCGTCAGCCGCAACGCCCTGCAAGACATCGAGACCTTCATGGCGCGTTACCAAGGCGAAGAGGTCGAGCGGTGGAATCAGGCCGGGCCGGATGCTGCCGGCCAGACCAGCGCTACCGGGGCCGACTGGCGGCGCCGCGAGGAGTTGGCGGAGCGCCTGGCCCAGCTCACCAGCCACATGTCGGCGGACGAGAATGCCCGCACCTTCGACCGCCTGCGGCTCCCCCGGGGGACGCCGGAGGCCCTGGACCTGGTGCTTGCGACCAACATGGTCTCCGTGGGGCTCGATGTCGCCAGGCTCTCGGCGATGATCGTCAACGGCCAGCCCCTGACCACGGCGGAGTACATCCAGGCCAGCAGCCGGGTCGGGCGCGGCGATGTCCCCGGCATCGTCATCGCCAACTACTACCGCGACCAGGCCCGCAGCCTGTCCCACTACGAGAGCTTCCGTGCCTACCACGAGTCCTTCTACCGCTTCGTCGAGCCCACCAGCGTCACCCCCTTCACCTATCAGGCCCGCCTGCGGGCCCTGCATGCCGCCCTGGTCATCGCCGTGCGCCACGCCGACGGCCGTTTGACGGCGAACGAGGCTGCCGGGGGTTTCGACCCGGCAGACCCCGCCACGGCGGCACTCATCGAGGAGTTTAAGCACCGTTGTCGCAGGGCCGACCCGGGGCGCGCCGCGGATACGGCCGCCCACATCGACAGCCTCGCCGCCCAGTGGGCCGATGCCGCCCAGCGCTGCCGGGACCAACGCGAGCGCCTGATCTACAAGGGAGGGGACAGTGATCGCCGCGACCAGCGCCTGCTCTACCCCCACGAGGCGCGGGTCAAGGGACTCTGGGCCACCCTCAACAACATGCGCAACGTCGAGAACACCGCCCTGGTGAAGCCCCTGTGAGCCGACTCATCCCCACCCGCTGGTCCCATCTGCTCGGCTTCAGCGGTGTCGGCGCCGTCATGCGGGCGGACGACGACCTGTATGTGATCAAGGACATCCGGGAATGGACGGACCGCGACGGTCGGCCCGGCGGGGAGCCCCTGTGCTATGTGGACCTGCTGCGGGCCACCCTGGGGATAGAGCAGGAACTGCGCCAGCCCCCCTTGGCCCGGGAGCTTCAGAATGGGGCCATCGACGGCGTCTGCGTCCCCGCCCTGCGCTTCCCTGGCTGGATGCGCTGCCCCCGCTGCGGTCTCCTGCACTGGAGGCCCTGGCGCCGCACCGCATCTGGTGCTGAGGCGGCCAAGGACGCCCCTCCCCGCTGCCACTGTGAGGGGCGACCGAGGCTACATCAGGTGACCTGGGTTGTTGCCCACCCCGAGGGCGGGTTGCGCGATCTGCCCTGGCACGACCTGGCCCACCTGGAGGCGCGCAATGGTAAGGATTGCCTGACGGATAAGCACCGCACCTATCTGCGGCTGCGGCGAGATCCGACTGACGTACTGAAGTGGCGGTTAAGCTGCGACCGCTGCGGCGCCGACGCCCGCCTGAACACGCGCCAACGGCTGTCGCTGTCGGGGCCCAAGGCTAGTCGTCAGCCGTGGGAGTGGCCTAAGGCGACATCCGCCAAGGAGAAGGTGACGTCCGGGGATAGGAGCAAACCGCAGGCCCTAATTCTGGAAGTCAACGACGCGCGCTTGTACTACCCGAGGGTCAGGGCCGCCCTGGTGATCCCGCCGGAGTCGCGCATCCGCCGCGATGGCCCCCTGGCCCTG
>DYRB01000314.1:0-1463 GCA_020718945.1 Lamprocystis purpurea
CGGTGGGCCATGGCCAGCATGGCGGAGACCAGGGCGGTGAATTTCTCGGACTCGGGCAATTCGCGCACAAAGCTGCGGTCGATCTTCACCACGGCGAAGGGCAGGTCCCCGAGCAGGGCCAGGGACGAGTAACCGGTGCCGAAGTCGTCCAGGTGCAGGGACAGGCCGAGGCCCACCAGGTCGGTAAGCATGGGATGGGCAAGTTCCGGGTGGCGCATGACGGCGGACTCGGTGACCTCGCACACCAGGCACTCCGGCCCCAGGCCATGGCGTTTGAGGGTGGCGCCAATGCGCCCGGGCAGCCCGGCATCGTCGAACTGGACAGCGGACAGATTGACTGCCAGCGGCGGAGGGACCATCCCTTGGTCGCGCCAGGCGCGGATCTGGGCGCAGGCGGCGTCCAGCACCCAGTCCCCGGCCTGGCCGATGAGCCCGGTCTGTTCCATCACCGGGATGAAGCGCCCGGGCAAGAGCAGGCGCCCTGCCCCATCCACGCACCTCAGCAGGGCCTCGGCCCCGCACAGGCGGCCGCTGCCCAGGTCGGCCTGGGGCTGGTAGCGCAGGCGCAGACCCCCGGCGGCGACGATGGCCCGCAGCCGGGTCTCGATGTCCGTGGGCAGGCTGGTGCGCAGGGTCCGTTCCGGCCGGTAGAAGGCGTAGCCGGCCTCGCCCCCATCCTGCTTGGCCTCATACATGGCGGTGTCGGCGTTGCGCATCAGGGTCTCGGGGTCCTCGCCGTGCTCGGGGAAGACGGCAATGCCGATGCTGGGCCTGGAGTAGAGGCGGTGGCCGGCAAGGTCCAGGGGCTCGCGGAAGGCGGCGGCGATGCGCTCGGCAACCTCGGCTGCGTCCGCGGGGCTCGCGATGCGCTCGGCCAGCACGGTGAACTCGTCACCCCCCAACCGGGCGATCAGGTCGAAGCTGCGCAGACAACCGCCGAGGCGCTGGGCGACGGCCTTGAGCAGGGCATCCCCCACACTGTGCCCGTGGGTATCGTTGACCGCCTTGAAGCCGTCCAGGTCGAGGAACAGCACGGCCAGGGGCCGGCCCTGGCGGCGTGCCACATCCACCGCCAGGTTCAGCTGATCGAGGAAGTGGACCCGGTTGGGCAGGCCAGTGAGGGCGTCGTGCAGGGCCTGGTGGCGCACCTGTTCCTCTGCACGCTTGCGGTCGGTGATGTCGTGGAGCATGACCAGATAGGCGGGCTGACCGTCCCACTCGGTCTCGGTGGCAGTGACCTCGGCCACCCCGAAACCCCCGTCGGGCAGCAGTATGTCCATCTCGGTGCGAACGTTGGTGCTCGGTTGACCGAAGGGCAGGCCGACCAGGTCCAGGGCGCTGCGCCCCAGGGATTTCTGGGCCGCTGGGTTGCTGAAGCGGATGGCCCCGTCCTCGCCGACCACCAGGATGCCGCTGCGGTTCTTTGCTACCAGGTTCGTGAAGCTGGTCTGCAGGTGCCTGAG
>DYRB01000314.1:1563-4308 GCA_020718945.1 Lamprocystis purpurea
CTGCGCCTGACGGCGCTCGCTGATGTCCCGCACTATGGCGATGGCCTCCCAGTGGTCTTGGCGGCTCAAGGCGGCAAGGGAGACCTCCACGGGGACCAAATGGCCGTCGCGGTGCCGGGCGTCGAGCTCCCGGGTCACCCCGACCATGGGCCCGGTACCGGTGGCAGAGAAATCGGCATAACCCGCGGCGGCGGCCGGGCGCAGTTCCGGTTGGGCCAGCCATTGGTGTACGTCCGTCCCCAGGACCTCCTCGGCCCTGTAGCCGAACAGGTGCTCCGCGGCGACGTTCCAGTAGGTGATCAGGCCGGCCCCGTCGGCCATGACAATGGCGTCCCGGGCCGCCTCGGTGAGGCGGCGGAAGGTCTCCTGGGCGGCGCTCAACGCCTCCAAGCCGTCGCGCAGTTCCCGCTCCACCTGGCCCTGGCGGAACAGGGAGCGGCCCAGGTCGTCCCGGGTGTGGGCCAGGCGGCGATTGAGCCGCGCCAGGTGCAGTACCGGGGCGGCGGCGGTCAGCAGGGCCGCCAGGGCCAGGGCCAGGGCCTGCCAGTAGTGGCGGAGCGTTTCACGCAGGGTCGGGACCGGGCGCTCAAAGGGCGGCTCGCCCAGATCTTCGAGCAGGGAGCGCACCGGGGCGTAGTGGGCCGGCAGGGTCCAGCCGCCGAGGTCCGCGTCCTCGCCCAGTCCCTCGCCCATGGCCAGCAGGCTGCGCGCTATCACCTCCACCAGGGGCAGGTCCAGGTGCGGCAAGACGGCCAGGGCCCACTCCGGGTAGAGGGGGGTGGACAGGCGCAGATCGAAGCCGGGGACAGTCCGCGGGGCCACCAGGCGCACCGCGGAGAGGTCCAGGATGCCCTCCGCGGCCATACGTTCGAGTTGGTCGGTGCGCACCGTGCCCACGTCCACCGCCCGGTCGAGCACGGCGGCCACCACCGCGTCCTGGGTCCCCAGGAAGCTGCGCTTGAGGTCTCGGACCGGGTCCAAACCCTGGGCGAACAGTTCCCCCGCCAGGGCCAGGTAGCCGCCCAGGGAGTTGGGGGCGACCGCCCCGAGCCGTCGCCCGCGCAGATCGGCCAGGGTGGCGATGTCTGTCCGGTCGGCGCGGGTGAAGACCACCCCGCCGTAGTGGTCGTAGTCGTGCCCCGCGACTCGGTTCTTGAGGGTGGCGATGCGGAAGGCATCGGCCTCGACCTCGGCCAGGATATAGACCGCAGGATCGACCAGCAGCAGGTCCACCCGCCGCAGGCGGGCCGCCGGTACCAGGTCCTCGTAGGCCAGGGGCAGGATAGAGAAGCGATGGCCTGGGAGGCTCTGGCTCAGGTAGTCGGCGGTCGATGTCCAGCGCGCCAGGGCCTGGGGCTCGCCGCGCAGGGCCAGGACCCCGATGCGCAGATCGCGCGGTGCCTGGTCCGTTGCCTGGGCCCTGGTCTGGGCTTGATCGGCACCGTCGGGGGCCGAGGCCCGCGGGCCATAGGGGGCGGCACCTAGCCCCAGCGCCAGCGCCAGGGCGAGGGCAAGACGCAGCCCCTTGCCACCCCGGCGGGCGCTTGGGTCGGGCCACCGGACGGGCCTCGGCTCGGGGCGAGGGGAATTCATGACTGGCCCAGACCCGGGTAGCAAGGGGGTACCCACCGGGTTTCGCCCTGGAAGGTGCCACGCCAGCATCGGCCTGGTCGCTCGGATTGCGCCACGTCTGACCCTCGCAAGTGCTGCCGGCCCTGTGCCGTCATGACGGACCTGTACACAGGCTAGGCCCGGAAGTGCGGATCAACCAGTGCGCACCGCGGGCAATGGCGCAGGTTGGTCGGTTACGGACCGGTCCGCCGAGCTTCATGGCGGCTGGGCTGCCTCCACCGGCCGGACCTCGCGCTCGAAGCGCTCGATGTAGTCCCGCACAGCCCCGTAGTCCGCATCGCTCGCCGGATGGAAGCGCGCCGTCTCCATCCCCGCCAGCACGGCGCGTCCCTCTGCGTCCTGGTCCAGGGCCAGCAGGGCGCGGCGCAGGGCCTGACTCAGGTCCGCCGGCACATCGTCTCGGACCATGAAGCTGTTGTTCAGCAGGGGCGGGGTCTCCCAGGCGACGGTCAGCTCGGCGGCCTCCTGGGGCCTGGCCTTCTGGAAGCCGCGCCAGGGGGGCGACCAGGTCACCCCGGCGGCGGCCTGGCCCAGGTAGGCGTTCATGATGGCCGATTCCTGGGAGCCGACGTAGCGGTTGTCCAGGTCGCGGTTGACGTCGATGCCCCGCTGGTGGAGCCAATACTGAGGCATGATGCAGGCGGCCAGGGCGGTGGGGGACGGGTAGGCAACGACCCGCCCGCGCAACTGCTCCGGCTCGCTGATGCCGGAGTCGCGCCGCACCAGGAAGATGCCGTGGAAATCCTCCGCATCCCCGGCCATGGCCAGGACTGAATAGCCGCTCTTCATCGCCTCCAGGGTCTGCCAGGGGTTGGGCAGCAGCAGTTCCGGGCCCCGGGCGCGGAACTTGCGCTCGAAGTCCTGGTAGTCCCGGGACGCCTCGACCTCCACCCGCACCCCCGGCAGTTCCCGTTGCAGGCGCTCGGCCAGGGGCTGGTAGGCGGCCAGGAGCTTGGTCGGGTTGTGCAGGGGATGGACCGCGAGGCGATAGGTCCGGTCGGGTTCGCGGGCCGGGACCTGGCCATAGTCGGGCCCGGTGGCAGGCGGTGGCTCGCAGCCGGCGAGCAGGCCGGCCAGGACCAGGGCCGGCGCCACGACCAGGGCTGCGGCGGG
>DYRB01000315.1 GCA_020718945.1 Lamprocystis purpurea
CGCGACCCTTCCCCCACAAGGGGGGAAGGGGCGCTCGGAGCGAGGTCGGAGCCAGGGCGGCGGTCGCCCCCTACCGCGGCGCCAGCCGGATCTCGATTCGGCAGCCCAGGGCCGCGGCGTATTTGCGCAGCGTCGCGAGCGAGGGGGCGTGCCGGTGCGAGGTCAGGGAGGTCTCGATGCGTGCCAGGGCGGACTGCTTCACCCCCATGCGCTCGGCCACCTGGGCCTGGGTCAGGCCGACACGGCGGCGGGCCTCCAGCAAGAGGTCCAGGGCGGCGAACTCGTCGGCAATCGCCTCCCATTGCGCGCGGAAGGCGGGGTCCTGGAGGTCCCGCTCTATCTCCGCGTGCAGATCGGCCTTGACCGGCAGATAGGTCATGGCCTCAGTCTCGCTTACGGCATTCTCATTCATGACTCAGTACCAGTTTCAGGCGGTTGCGGGCGACATCGAGCTCACGGGTCGGGGTCTTGTCGGTCTTCTTCACGAACCCGTGCAGGATCACGATGCGTCGTCCGACCAGGGTGCAGTAGATGGCGCGCCCGATCCCTTCGGCGGCCTTGGCGCGGATCTCGTACAGGCCACCGCCCAGCGCCCTGGTATGGGGCATCCCGAGGTCGGGGCCGTGCTCAAGCATGCGCAGGGCCAGGGCCCGGTAGCGGGCGCGCAGTCCCACCGGCCAGCCATCGAGCTCGGCCTGCACGGACGGGTTGAAGTACTCGATGGTAAAGGCCATGGGCGAAATATAACAAGGATGTTATCCGCGGGCCATGCCCCAGCCGCTCACGCAGGTCGGGCCTGAGACCTGATCGACCGCCCAAACAGGTTCAACATTCGCGGAGGACAGACCCATGACGATTCAATCGGCTGACTGGCACACGCGCCTCAAGGCCGCCTGGGACGCCCTGCGCGGGACCCCTGCCGACCCCGGCGACCCCCGCGCCCGCATCGCCGCCCTGGAACTGGATCTGCGCGAGCGCGAGG
Source organism: Lamprocystis purpurea (assembly GCA_020718945.1). Classification (GTDB taxonomy): domain Bacteria; phylum Pseudomonadota; class Gammaproteobacteria; order Chromatiales; family Chromatiaceae; genus DYRB01. The sequence continues at coordinate 983 of DYRB01000315.1, forward strand.
CGGAGCTGGCCCGGGTGCGGGAGGAGTACGGGCGCCTCGGCGGCCAGGCCGACCGCGACCGCGCCGGGGCGGCGGCGGAGGGGCTCGGCGGCCTGGCCAAGCGCCTGGCGCCGCTCTTCTCCCAGCTCGCCACCATGCAGTCCCTGGCCGAGGCCGGGCGGGAACTGCGCTGCGCCGATGTGCTCAAGCTCTTCGGCAAGGTGGCGTCCGTGCTGGGCGAGGCGGGCCTGGCCCGCATCGGGACCGTGGGCGAGCAGATCCCCTTCGACGCCCGCCTGCACCAGCGCCTGAGCGGGGCGGACGTACAGGACGACTCTGTCGTCGCCGTGCGCTTTGTCGGTTACCGCCTGGGAGAGACCATTGTGCTCAAGGCCATGGTCAGCCGCACCGGGGCCGCCCCGGAGCCCGCGGACGACGCCTGAGACCCAAGGGAGCAACACCATGACCATGGCCCTGGACTTCGGCACCTGCAACACGGTGCTGGCCCGCTGGAACCCTGCGACCCGCCGGGTGGCGACCCTGCGCCTTGCGGACCTCACCAAGGTGTACCGCTACCGACCGCCGGGGGGGCAGACCCTCTCCCCCGGCCCCTCCCCCGGGGGGGGGGGGGGGAAAGAGGGGATGTGGGCCTCCGCGGTGGTGCCGTCCCTGATCCACTACGGCGAGGGCAACACCTTGCGCACCGGGGCCCAGGTGGAGAACGCGGGGCTCGCCAGCCACCGCGGTACCTTCCGCTGGGCCAAGCTCGATGTGCTGCGCGGCAATGATCGGGCCCGGCGCATCAACGGCTCGCTGGTCACGCCCCGCCAGGCGGCGGAGGACCTGATCGGCGAGGTCCTGCTCGCCGCCGGCGGGGGCGGGGAGGACCTGGTGGTGACCCTGCCGGTGGAGTCCTACGACCCCTATGTGGACTGGCTCCAGGCGGCGGTGCTGAAAAGCTTCCGCGGCACGGTGCGCATGCTCGACGAGGCCACCGCCTGCATCCTGGGCTACGACACCCATGTGCGCGAGGGCCAGGTCTATGCCGTCTTCGACTTCGGCGGCGGGACCCTCGACGTGTCCCTGGTCAAGACCCGCGATCTCGGTTCCGGCGAGACCCGCCCCTGCGAGGTCCTGGCCCGGGCCGGGGAGGAGATCGGCGGCTCCCTGGTGGATCAGTGGCTGCTCAGGGAGCTGCAACAGGCCCAAAGCTTAAGCGACCAGGACGTGGCCGACGTGGGCACCGCCCTGCTCCACGCCATCGAGGACGCCAAGGTGCGCCTCTCCGGCGGGGAGGAGTGCGTCGAGGTCACCCAGTTCAACGACCTGACCGCCCGCCTGGTGAGCCACGACTTCACCGCCGCGGGGCTGCGCCGCACCCTGGACGCCGACCGCCCGGAACTGCGCGGATCGAGTCTCAACCGGCTGGTGGCGCGCACCGTGGAGCGGGCCCTGGAGACCGCCCAGGAGAAGTACGGGACCCGCAAGTCCGAGGTGCGCGCCGTCTTCATGGCCGGGGGCTCCAGCCTGCTGCTGGGGGTGGCCGGGGTGCTGCGCAACCTCTTCCCGGACTGCCCGGTGCACTGCGAGGACCCCTTCGAGGCCATCGCCCGGGGGGCCTGCCGCTATGCAGGCGAGGACATCAACCTGGCCCTGGTGCACGACTACTGCGTGCGCTCCTGGGACCCGGAGCGCAAGGACTATGTGCTGGTCCCGGTGATCCCCAAGGGGACCCGCTACCCCACCGAGAAGGCGCTCAAGACCCTGTACGTGAAGGCCGCCTGCGAAGGGGCCAACACCCTGGGGCTGGTGGTGGTGGAGCGCTCGGCGATGCTGCGCCCCGAGACCGTCTACGAGATGGACGGCGGGGCCCTCAAGGCCGTTGCTGTGCAGCGCCGCGAGGACCAGTCCCTGCGCGACCTGAACCCCGGCGACCGGGAGTTCATCCACGCCGACCCCGCCTGCACATTGGGCGAGCGGCGCTTCGTCGCCGGCTTCGGGGTGGACGCCAACAAGCGCCTGACCCTGTCGCTGAAGGACCTCACTCCAGGCAACCGCTCCTATGTGCAGCTCGGCAGCGGCGAGCGGCTGGAGCTGCCGATTCGGGAGGTGCCTTTTGTCAAGCTGTAGGCAGGGGCGCCGGGGCGACGAAGTGCGCGACCGGCACGGGGCGTGGCGTGGCGACCGAGGCCAGCAGGGTCTTGATCCGCTCGATCTCGTGCAGGGTCTGGGCGGTGAAATAGGAGGCCCCGCAGTGCGGGCAAGACCACAGGGGGATGCCTTCGATGACCAGCAGGTCTGAACCGCGCCCGAAGCTGCGCGTGACCTCCCGTCGCTGGGCGCCCTCGCAACCGCAGACCGCGCAGGGCTCAGTCGGCGAGGTAGACGGTGATGACGACGAGCTTGCCGGTGGGCCCGAGCTTGACGACCGCCTCTGCCGGAGCCCCGGCGAGGGTGCGCCGGGAGACGACGCACTTGACCTCTCGGGTGTCGCGGTCGGTTTGCCGCTTGATGATCCGGCCGGTGAGGAGGATGGATTCGAGGTCGAAGACCGTGAGGTTGTCATCGTCAAGCTCGTCTGCGGCGTGAACGGAGACCACGTAGTTCAGGGTTCGAACCAGGTCTCTCAGTTGTTTGAGGGTTGGATGCGGCACGCCCCGATTGTATCCGCCGGGGCGGCAACCTCCTAAGTTGAGGATCGGATGACCCAGGACCTCATACAAGTCGCCGCCTACCTCCCTCGCTCCCGAGCCAACGGCCCGGGGCTGCGCTCCGTGCTCTGGGTGCAGGGCTGCCCGTTGCGCTGCCCGGGGTGCTTCAACCCGGGGTTTCTGCCCTTCGACGGCGGCCAAACGGTGGCGGTGGCCGAGGTTGCGGACTGGATGCTGGCCGAGCCCGACACCGAAGGGGTCAGTTTCTCCGGGGGCGAGCCCTTCGCCCAGGCCGCACCGCTGGCGGACCTGGCGGAGCGGGTGCAGGCCGTCGGCAAGGGGGTGCTGATCTTCACCGGCTTTACCGCGCAGGCACTGGCCGCCTGCACCGACCCCGCCACCCGCCGCCTGCTGGCCGCCGCCGACCTGCTGGTGGCCGGGCCTTACCTTCGGGACCGGCCCTTGCGCCATGCCCTGTTGGCTAGTGCCAACCAGGAGCTTGTCCTCCTCGACGAGCGCTATTGCAATGCCGACCTGGGCCCGCGTCGCACGGAGATCCGCATCGGTGCCGATGGGCTGGTAACCCGGACGGGACTCCCGTCTTCCTCCCCTCCCCCTGTGGGGGAGGGGCCGGGGGAGAGGGTTTCCGTGGTCGGGGGTATCCACCGATGACCCAAACCCAAA
>DYRB01000316.1 GCA_020718945.1 Lamprocystis purpurea
GGACTATTCCCGCCAGACCGGCGCCCTGATGATGGACCTGGCCGACTACCGCCGCCTGACCGGCGACCCCCTGGCCAACGACGCGGCCATCACCCTGGCCCCCGGGGCCCTGGCCAGCCGGGTGGCACAGGCCCTCATCGCGGTCGGCGACCCGGGGGCCCTGACCATCGCCTACCCGGGGGAGATCCGCGCCATCAGCCTGCGCATCTTCGACCGCACCTTCGCCGTCACCTATCTCCTGGAGGCGGTGGCCGTGCTCATCGGCCTGGCCGGCGTGGCGGCCAGCTTCGCCGCCCTGGCCGCGGCCCGGCGCCCGGAGTTCGGCATGCTCCGCCACCTCGGCCTGACCCGCCGCCAGATCGGCTGGATGCTCGCCCAGGAGGGGGCCCTGGCCGCGGGTGTCGGCGTGCTGGGCGGGCTCCTGGCCGGCGGGGCCATCGGCCTGGTCCTGATCGAGGTGGTCAATCGCCAGAGCTTCCACTGGGGCATGGACCTGCATGTCCCCTGGGGGTCCCTGGCCCTGTTCGCCACTGGACTCATCGCCCTGGCGGCCCTGGCCGCGGTGCTCGCCGGTCGCCAGGCCATGCGCCAGGACGCGGTGCTCGCGGTGCGGGAGGACTGGTGATGGACAGGCGGACCTTGCTCCTGGCCCTGGGGTGCTTGCCGGCCTGGCGCGCCTTGGGGGCCGAGGCGGCCTCAGAGGAGCCAGAAAGGCCGGCGGTCACCTTTGCCCCGGTGCTCCCCGGCCTGACCCTGGCCTTCCCCGCCGATCACGGTGCCCACCCCGGGTTCCGCACCGAGTGGTGGTACGCCACCGGTTGGCTGACCCTGCCCGACGGCAGCCCGCTGGGCTTCCAGGCCACCTTCTTCCGGGTACGCACCGGCATCGGGGAGACCAACCCCAGCGCCTTCGCGCCCCGCCAGTTGATGCTTGCCCACGCGGCCATCGCCGACCCGCGCCTCGGCCGCCTGCGCCACGACCAGCGCGCCGCCCGGGTCGGGTTCGGCCGCGCCGGCTTCGAGACCGGGCGGACCCATGCCTGGATCGGCGACTGGCACCTGGAGCAGACCGACGACCTCTATCGAGCCGAGGTCCGTGGCGAGGGGTTCGCCTACGCCCTTACCCTGGTCCCCGAGGGCCCGCCCCTGCTCAACGGCGCCGCCGGGTTCAGCACCAAGGCCCCGGACCAGCGCCACGCCAGCTACTACTACAGCCGCCCCCAGCTCAGGGTCAGCGGCAGCGTGACCCTGGAGGGCCGCCCCCAGGCCGTCACGGGCCTGGCCTGGCTGGACCACGAATGGTCCAGCGAGATCTTGCCCGACGGGGCCCAGGGCTGGGACTGGGTCGGCCTGAACCTGGACGACGGCGGCGCCCTCATGGCCTTCCGGCTGCGCGGCCAGGACGACCAGGCCCTCTGGTCTGCGGCCAGCTTCCGCCCGGCGGGGGGCAGTGCCCAGGTGTGGCCGCCGGAGGCCATCGCCTTCGAGCCCCTGCGCCACTGGACATCGCCGCGCACCGGCATCGCCTACCCGGTCGCGTGGCGGGTCCGTGTCGGTGACCGGCTACTTCAGCTCCAACCCCTGATGGACGACCAGGAACTGGACAGCCGCCGCTCCACCGGCGCCGTCTACTGGGAGGGCGCGGTGCGGGTCAACGAGGATGGGCCCCAAGTCGGAAGGGACATCGGCTGGGGTTACCTGGAGATGACCGGGTACGGGGAGCGGATCAGGGTGGGCTAGGTGCAGGTCTACCAGCGTCGCCACGGCCGCAGGGTAACCCGCAAGCTCGTCATCTCACTGATTGGCCCACCCCGAGGCCCGCTGCTTCGCCGTCGGCAAGCTCAACCGCGACCAGACCGACTCAGAAGTCCAGCGGCATCAAGGGGGTCACCAGTTGGCCACCCAAGATCCGCGTGATCGCGTCCCGAATGTGCTCCTGGCTGTTGTCGAAACAGCCGTGGGTGCTGTCGATGTGGCTTGCACCCGTGTCCACCTGTGTCGCCGAGAGGACAACCGGGCCAATGCCGGCGTGGCTCCCCACGAACTCCTGCCACTGTTTCACGCCCTTGATGGTATCGCGGTGCCACAACTCATCAATGGGAGTACCGCCGGGGTTATAGACCCGCTCCATCCCCAGCACCGGGGTGCGGTGCTTAGGTTCCAGCGCGCGGTGGATGAGATAAAGCAGGGATTTCCGGTACGGCCCCACGCAGTCGTCGAGCTCCCGTTGATCCGACAGCACATGGATGCGGAACTGCTCACCCGGCAGCACGCCGCCGTTGACCGCCTTGACGTAGTGGCGGACTGCGAAGTCCAGATCGCAGGCCGGGGCGAACAGGGTACAGCTCGCGGCCTTGAGCTTCCGTTTCGCCAGCTCGCCCAGCATCCGCCCGGCCACGAAGGCGCCTGCGGAATGGCCGATTAAGTGGATCTCCAACCGACTTCCGGCCGTGACCGCGGCGGTCGCCAAGCGGTTGAGCTGCGTGCCCAGTTCCTTGAGCCCGCGCCCCGGTTCGGTCCCCCGTTCAACGTTCTCCTTCATCTCCGACCACATACCGCGTACCGCGATGTACCGGCAGGCCACCTCCAGCATGCGGTCGGTGCCCTCCGTAAGGAGATCCCCGAGACCCTGCTGGGGCAGGCCGGCCTCGCCGAAGACCCCCTTGAGGGTGTCATCCAGCATGTCTCCAAGGGTTTCGAGCCAGCCGCTCTTCCAGGTCGTGAACAGTGGGTAGATGCCGTTGGCCTTGAAGCTGGGGCCGAGCACCCGGATGCGCCGGATGGAATCGGCCTCCGCATTGAGCCCGCCATGGGCGTAGATCGCCAGACGCCACACCGGCTTGCCCTGTTGCCCGAACCACAGCTCCGGCTGCTCGCAGGCGAGGTAGCGCACCGCGTCCGCGGCGTCGGCCAGTTGCGGCAGGCGATTGATGATCAGCCCATCGTTGCCGGTCACCAGCGTATGGCGGTAGGCCTCGTCCTGGTCCCACACCCCAGGGCGCGAGGCCAGCGGGTCCCGCCGGCCGCCGAGCCCGAGTCCGGCGAGTCCGGCGAGCTCCGCCCCCCGGCGCAGCTCACCGACATGGACCGGCACGCTGCCAAGGGTAGTCGGCACCCCCATGGATACCGCCCAGGCGTCGCTGCCGTTCGCCACCCAATCCACGTAGGTCAGCACGGCGAAGCCGCTACGGCCCCAGATCCGGTCGCCCCAGGAGTTTTGAACCACGAAGCCCTGGGCGTTGTAGCCGACGATGGCAAAGGCATGACCGCCTTTGATGACCAGGCTCAGGGGGATGAGCGGAAGATCCGCATGCGAGCGGATGGCCCCTGGCGCCTGGACCCTCCCCCACCCCTCATGGACCTGGGCCGAGACGTAGATTGCGCCGACTTCCCTGATGGCCGCCTGCATGTCCACCACCGAGTCCTTGTTGATGCGGTAGTAGACCCCCAACGGGCGGGTGAGGGCGTCCGTATCCCAGCCATTCTGTGGCCGAACGAAGGCCCCCTGGTTGTAGGGCCACAGGGCCTCCAGACAAACGCCGTGGCGATGCCAGCCCTTGAGCGCGCCGCGGCAGCTCGACCCGTTGTAGTCCTCACCTTCCCACTCGTCGTAAAAGCGCGCCAGGTGATAGAGCATGCGCGGGCTGACCCGATCCGCCTGGGTGAAGCCCTGGCCATGTTCGGTTGCCCCCAGCCAGCGCAGGTAATTGATCACGGCGGCCAGGCCAAAGCCGGTACAGGCGCCCTCGGAACCCTGATCGAGGATCAGGCCATTCGCCAGATAGGCGGGCAGCAACTGGCCGACGGTCTGGTCGTCGGGATAGGCCGGCGGGAGGCTGCCGAGGGGTGACTGGTAGACCAGATCGCGCAGGTCCAGACGGTCCGGGCGTGCGTCCAGGGTCAGGCGGCTTTGACCAAGTTGGAAGGTGGTTGCGGGCATGGCGGCGCTCCATTGGATTGGCAGGAAACGACGGGGCAATCCCGGGTAGCTCTCAGACCCCCCAGAGGAGCAGGGGCTTTCCTTCTGCTTCTGGGCTCTGACGATGCGGCCAGACGGGATATCCTGCCAATATAGCCTGAGTCCCACGCCCTGCGTGCGGGCCCGCGGCCCCCAGAGAGGGACGGCGACATCTGACCACTGCAAAGGCGGCATCTGGTCCAGGTGGACGGCCTGGACCAGGCAGGCTGTGCCTGTATTGCCGCCGGACCAGATCGCCGGCGTCATCCGCGAGCGTGAGGTGGCGGTGCAGGATGCGCGCAAGTTCGAGCAGCAGATCGAGCAGGCCCGCTCCC
>DYRB01000317.1 GCA_020718945.1 Lamprocystis purpurea
TCGCGCCGAGGCGGCGCTCCCACGGTCGGCCTCCCGGTCGAACCAACACCTAATGTAGACATAGCCATGGCTGTTGCCCCAAGAAGAGCATTTTGCCGCAACTGGACGCAAATTTACGCAAATGGATCAGATGGTTATCCAGAATCCGGCCGTCACCCGCAGGGCTAGACGATGAGCAACGCCAGGTCTCTGTTTATTTGCGTCCCTTTGCGTTCATTTGCGGCTAAATTGTCCTATCCGGGTTCATCTTTCGTCACCAGGCGCACCCCATGAAACAACTCGCCACCCGCACCACAGGCCGCCTCTTTCCGGCCGCCTGGCTCGCCGCCCTGGGCCTGAGCCTGACCCTGTCCCTGACCCTGACCGGGTGCAGCTATATCCCCTGGCTTGGCGGCGAGAAGGACCCGTCGCCCCCGGCCAAGCTCGGCCCCTTCAGCCCCCAGGTCGGGGTACGCACCCTGTGGACTACCAAGGTCGGCACCGGGACCCGCAAGCGCCAGCTGGCCCTGGTCCCGGCCTACAGCGGCGGGCGCATCTATGTGGCCGACACCGACGGGGGTGTGGCCGCGGTCTCCGCCGCCGACGGCCGGGTCCAGTGGCAACGTCAGACTAAGCTGCCCTTCAGCGGCGGACCCGGTACCGACGGCCGGCAGCTGGTGCTGGGCACCAACCAGGGCCAGGTGGTGGCCCTGTCGGCGGCCGACGGCAACCAGGTGTGGAGCGCGTCCGTGGACAGCGAAGTGCTGGCGGTACCCCTGGTCGCCGGGGACCTGGTAGTGGTGCACAGCCTGGACGACAGCGTCTACGGCCTGGAGGCGGCCACCGGCAAGCAGCGCTGGCGCTTCGTCTACCCGGCCCCGATCCTCACCCTGCGCGGCAGCAGTACCCCGGTCCTGGCGGACGGGGCCGTCCTGGTCGGCCTGTCCGGGGGCAGGCTGGTCAAGCTCGACCTGGCCGGCGGGGTGCCGATCTGGGAGGTCACCGTCACCCTGCCGAGCGGACGCAGCGAACTGGAGCGGGTCGCCGACATCGATGCCGACCCGGTGGTGGTGGGCAACGTCGCATACGTAGGCAGCTACAACGGCGACCTGGCCGCGGTGGACCTGACCACCGGCGACATCCTGTGGCGACGCACCCTGTCCTCCCACGCCGGCCTGGCCGCGGACGGCAACGACCTCTATGTGACCGATTCCGACGACAACATCTGGTCCGCCGCCCCCCAGGACGGGGCCGGGCGCTGGAAGCAGGAGAGTCTGCGCCACCGCCTGCTGACCGCCCCGGCCCTGCTCGGGGACTACCTGGTGGTGGGCGACCTGGAGGGCTGGCTGCACTGGATCAACCGCAGGGACGGGACCCTGGCCGGGCGCACCCGGGTCGCCGGCGGGGCCATCACCGCCCGGCCTGTGGTCGCCGACGGTCGCCTGTTCGTCTATGCCGACGACGGCACCCTGGCGGCGCTCAGTCCCGGGGCCCTCACCGCCGAGGACCGCGCCAAGGGCGGCGCGACCGGGGCCGGCAGCGGCGCCGCTGTGGCCACCCCGGACCTGCCCAAGCCGCTCTCGAACACCGGCGCCGGGCCGACCCTCTGAGCCCGCCGTGTTACCCGTCATCACCCTGGTGGGCCGACCCAATGTCGGCAAGTCCACCCTGTTCAACCGCCTCACCCGCACCCGAGACGCCCTGGTGGCGGACTTCCCCGGCCTGACCCGGGACCGCCAGTACGGCCTGGGGCGCATCGGTCCCGCCGGCTACATAGTGGTGGACACCGGCGGCATCAGCCCGGAGGCCGAGGGGGTGGAGGCCCTGATGCAGGGCCAGGTGCGCCGCGCCATCGAGGAGGCCGACCACATCCTGTTCCTGGTGGACGCCCAGACCGGCATGGCCCCCGACGACCTGGAGGTGGCCGGGCGCCTGCGCCGCACCGGCAAGCCCCTGACCCTGGTGGTCAACAAGACCGACCACCGGGACCCGACCCTGGCCACCGCGGACTTCCACGCCCTGGGCCTGGGCGAACCGGTCCCCATCGCCGCCGTCCAGGGGACCGGGGTGACCCGGCTCATGGAACAGGTCCTGGCCGGTCTGCCGCCCCAGGAGGGCGGCGAGGACCCGACCGCCGAGGGTCAGGGGGTCAAGATCGCCGTGGTCGGGCGCCCCAACGCCGGCAAATCGACCCTGATCAACCGCATCCTGGGGGAGGAGCGGCAGCTGGTCTTCGACGCCCCGGGGACCACCCGGGACAGCATCTACATCCCCTTCGAGCGGGCCGGGCGGGCCTACACCCTGATCGACACCGCCGGCATGCGGCGCCGCGCCCGGATCGAGGACGCCATCGAGAAGTTCAGCGTCATCAAGACCCTGCAAGCCATCGAGGCGTGCAACGTGGTGATCCTGGTGGTGGACGCCCAGCAGGGTGTCGGGGAGCACGACTCCAACCTGGCCGCCCACATCGTCGAGAGCGGGCGGGCCCTGGTGGTGGCGGTGAACAAGTGGGACGGGCTCGACAGCGACCAGCGCGACGCCATCAAGGACGCCCTGGGGCGGCGCCTGGCCTTCCTCGACTTCGCCACCACCCGCTTCATCTCCGCCCTGCACGGCAGCGGCGTGGGGCTGCTGTTGGACGAGGCCGACCGCGCCTTCGCCAATGCCACCAAGTCCCTGCCCACCCCCATGGTGACCCGCATCCTGGAGGCCGCGGTCCAGGAGCACCAGCCGCCCACGGTCCATGGCCGGCGCATCAAGCTGCGCTACGCCCACCAGGGCGGGCGCAACCCACCCATCATCGTCATCCACGGCAATCAGGTCGAAGCCCTGCCGGAGTCCTACCGGCGCTATCTCATTGGCCGCTTCCGCGACCAGTTGCGCCTGCACGGGACCCCGCTGCGCCTTGAGCTGCGTTCCGGGACCAACCCCTTCGAGGGCCGCCGCAACACCCTCACCCCGCGCCAGGAGCGCAGCCGCGAGCGGCTCAAGCGCTTCGTCAAGACCAAGCGCTGAGCATTAGAAGAGAAGTCCAGCCGCAAATGAACGCAATTAGCCGTCGCCGCCTTCGGCCGCATCGCATTCCCAGGAGGCCCCGCTCAGGGCCAAACGCTATGATCAGGCTATTGTTGGTCGCGACACTGCTGTTTGCCGCTGCTGCGGAGTCGGCGCAATGCCAAGGCCCCGATGGCAACTGGTATCCCTACTCAGATCCTATTTGTACCGGCGGCATGGACCCTCGCACCCTATCCGCCGACGACGCAAGGGCCCTGGTGCCAGATGAGGCCCCCCGACCGTACTCCCTCGAGGACGAATACCGGGACCTCGTCAATGAACTGAAGCGCCTCAAGGCAAAGCGCGCGGCGGTACAGCAGGACGGGCCGGAAGAGTCCGCCGCTTCGGCGGATTCCGCGAAATGCCTAGGCCCGGACGGTAACTGGCATCCCTACTCCGATCCCATCTGTACCGGGGGCGAGGGCCCTCGCACCCCATCCACCGACGGCGTAAGCGCCGCAGTGCCACATGCAGCCCCCCGACGGGACACCCCCAAGAACGATTACTGGAGCTTTGTTAACCAACTGAGCCGCCTCGAGGCGGAGCGCGCAGCGGTACAGCAGAAAAGGCAGAAAGAGGCAAGGCCCAAGGCGGCAGCAAACGCCGAGCCGGAAGACAACGCGCAACAAGAGGACACACGCAAGGACTACCAAGCACGAATTGCCGCCGAGAAGCGTGCGCGGGCCGACGCTGAATCAGCGCTCCAGGCGGAACGGGCCCGGCAAGAGGAGGAGGAACGGCGGAAGACAGAAGCTGCGGCGGCCCAACCCGCGACCAGCGGCGGAAAGCTGCACACGCATGGGGAGGCCGAGACCCCCGACGGGAAACCCAGGACGCGCCCTAACATGTAGCAAATTGACAAGGACTTGGTGTCGGTCTCAGGGCCAACCGATCAGGACATAGCCCGCGGCGTTGCCGTCCTCCGCCACCCCCAGGCCTAGATAGGCCAGGCCGAGCAGGGTGTCCACACCCAGGAACAGGCTGCCGCCGTAGCGAGTCCCGGGCTCGGTCAGCCCGACATCGGTGTCCTCCAGGTGCCCGGCCTCCAGGGACCCGCCCAGATAGACCCCGCGGGTCAGGGGGGGCTTGAGTCCAGGTAGGCGCCTCAGGTAGGTCAGGGAGCCGAAGGCGACCTGATTGCCGCGGCACTCGTCGGCGGCATAACCGGACAGGCGCTGGAAGCCCCCCAGCCCGAACTCAGCAGTTCCAAATTTGGGGGCCAGATCGGTGCCCGTGGGAGCGGCGCCTCGC
>DYRB01000005.1 GCA_020718945.1 Lamprocystis purpurea
GCCGTATTCTGTCCGAAGTAGCCGGCGTTGTAGTTGGCATTGCTGACGGTGCCGGGGCGCGTACCGCTCATCATCAACTGGTTGCCCGTCAAAGAACCGGTGGCGAACGAGAGCCCGAACCGCACGCCCAGATCGCGGGCAAAATCGTTGTTGGCGATGACGATGCGCGACTCGATCATGACCTGGCGCACCGGGACATCCAGGCGTCCGACCACCTTGCGGATATCCTCCAGCTTGGCGGAGGTGTCCTGAACCAGCAGGGTGTTGGTGCGCTTGTCGAAGGTGACATTGCCGCGCTCGGACAGCAGATTGTTGTCCTCCGACTTGAGCAGGGTGGCCAACTCGGCGGCCTTGGCGTAGTTGACCTGGACGAATTCCGAGCGCAATGGGGCCAGTTCCTCGATCTGTTGTTGGGACTCCAACTCCAGCTTGTCCTGGGCGGCGACCTCCGGGGACGGGGCAATCATGATTACATTGCCGGTCTGACGCATAGTCAGGCCCTTGGTCTTGAGGATGATGTCCAGGGCCTGGTCCCAAGGGACGTTCTTCAGTCGCAATGTGATGTTGCCACCCACCGTGTCGCTGGCGACCAAGTTCAGACCCGTGAAATCGGCCAGGAGCTGGAGGACGGCGCGGACCTCGATGTCCTGGAAATTGAGCGATAGGCGGTCCCCCGAGAAGATCACCTCCTTCTTTTTCTGCTGCTCCTTCTCCGCCTTGGAGAGCTTGCGGAATTCCAGGGTGAACAGGTCGTCGGTCTGGTAGGCAAGGTAATCGAAATCCTCGCTGGCGTTGATGTCGATCTCGACGTCCCGGCCCTTGGGCTTGGTCTCCACGCTGGCCACTGCGGTACCGAAATCCGTGACGTCCAGGCGGCGGAACAGGCGCTGCGGCAGGGCCGTGTCGAACACGTCCACCAGCACATGCTGCCCCTGCTCGCGCACCGCCACCCGGGTGCCGGCGTCGGGCAGCTTGACTATGACCCGACCCTCGCCGGTGTTGCCACGGCGGAAATCGACATCGCGCAAGGGTGCGCCGCGGCTGGCGCTGGGGCGCGCCGCGGCCCTGGGGGCTTGGGCCGGCGCTGGCCTCTGGCCAGGCGCAGCCGCAGGACCCGCGGCCCGCGGCGGAGCCGCCACGGGCTGGGCGGTCGGTGCCGGGGCAGCGGCGGCCTGTTGGGTGTTCACGTTGATGGTGACTCGGTCGCCACGGGTCACGACCTCGTAGGGGACCGATTCGTTGAGGTTGACCACCACCCGGGTACGGTCACCCGCCTCCACCGCCACGACGCTGTGGACCACCCCAACGCCGACCGGGACCGTCTTGTTCTTGAGGTCGCTGATCACGCCCGGAAAGTCCAGGGCGATGCGCGCCGGAGAGTCGGTGGAGAAATGTTCCGGGGGCTTGGGGGCCCCGGACAGTACCAAGTCGATCTGCACCCGGTTGCCCGGGAGGGCGGCGAACTCAATGTTCTGCAGGGCCGGTGCTGCCTGGGCCGCCGGGGCACCCAGCAGCAGCGGCGTCAGCAGGGCCAGGAGAGCGCCCCAACGTAGGCCGAAGCGATCCGCCGCAGGGGTGCCGGTGGCAGCGTGCATGGCTAGCAAAGTGTTCATCGCAACCTGTTCTCCGGCAACCTATTGCTTCAGAGTGACGGCGGCCTGCCGTTCGCGCCACTCGCCCCCACCCTCGTTGACGATCTCGGTGAGTTGGACCTGGCCCTCGTCCACCCGGGTGATCTGCCCGTTGTTCTGGCCGAGGTAGTCGCCTACCCGGACCCGGTGGAGCACGCCCTCGGGGGTTATGATCAGCGCCCAGTGGGTATCCCCCTGGGCCAGGGTTCCGACCATCTTCAGCGCATCCAGCGCATACTGCTCCAGTTCCTCCTTGCGCCGCAGGGGGTCCGGGGCTATGCCGCCGGCTGGGCCGGGCTTGCTGGTGTCTTCGCCCCTGGTGTCCATGACGAAGGGATCGCGGCGGTCGCCTGGGTCATAGACGAAGGTCGCGATTTGCTTGATCTCGGGGAGCGGTTCGATGGGCCCCGGGTCGCGGTCGCGGACCTTGGCCACATAGTCCGCGAGGTCCTGGGTGCCGCCCCCGCCGCAGGCGGCGAGCGAGACGGTTGCCAGCAGGACCGTCAGGCGTAACGGCCTCATTTGAGTGCAGCCTCGTCGAGGTATCTATAGGTCTTGACGGTCGCCTGCAAGGACAACTTCACTCCAGCGGGCTCCGCCCCCGGCGAAAGGGGTCTGGCGCCCTGCGGCGCATCAATCTTGACATCATGCAGGGTGACGATGCGCGGCAGCGCCGCCAGGCCACTGACAAAGCGGCCGAACTCGTGGTATTGCCCGCTGACCTTGATGCGGATGGGCAATTCGGCATAGAAGTCCTTGAGTTGCTCACCTTCGGGCTGGAACAGCTCGAACTCCAGGCCGGCGGCCAATCCGGTCTGAGACACGTCCACCAGCAGACCGGCGACCTCCGTCTTGTCGGGGAGCTGACGCAGCATGGTGCCGAAGGACTCCTTCATCTCTTCGAGCTGCTGCTCGTAGGCCTCCAGGTTGACCGCCTTGGCCTGTTTGGTCTCGAAGCTGCTGCGCAGTTGCATCTCCTTGTCCTCCTCGACACGCAGCCGATCCAGTTGGGCGCTGGTGTCGAGGTAGTAGAGGGCGAAGCCGACCGCGCAGCACAGCACCAGAATGACCAGGGACTTGATCGGCGTCGGCCACTCGCCGATGTTGCTGAGTTCGAGCTCGTTGAGTTGGTTGAGGTTCATGTCGGCGCCCTAGGACTTTGCGGGCTTGGCGGCGGGCTTGGCCGCCGGTTTGCCGGCAGTCGGCTTACCGGGCTTGGCACCCTTGGCAGGCACTGCGGCCGCTGCGGGCTCCTCCGGGCCGCTCGCCCCGCGCTGCTCAAAGCGCAGCCGGAAGCGGCTCAGACCGGTGCCGGTCTGGTCCTTGTTCTCGATCAGTTGCAGGCTGGGATTGCCGACCCAGGCGGAGGACTCGACGTTGCGCATGAACGACGACACCCGGGCATTGGACTGGGCCTGACCCTCGATGGTGACGGCCTTGCCGGCTTGATCCACCTTGGTCAGGAAGATACCGTCTGGCATCGCAACGACCATCTCATCGAACAGGTGCACCACCTCCGGGCGGCTCTGCTGGAGCTGTTGGATGATGTTCATCCGTACGATCAGGCTCGCCTTGGTGACCTCCAGGTCCTGGATCTTCTTGATCTGGCGATCCAGGGCCGCGATCTCGGACTGGAGGAACTTGTTGCGCTCCTGTTGCGCCGTGATGGTGCCCTCGATCTGGAAATGTACCCCGAGTGCCAGGACGGCTGCCACCGCCAGGGCCGCGACCGCAGCGACGGCAAACTCCCGCTGGCGGCGCTTTCGCTCGGCCTCGCGCCACGGCAGAAGGTTGATGCGTGCCATTTAGTCGAACCCCCTCAGGGCCAACCCCACCGCGATCATGAGGGATGGGGCGTCCCGGGCTATGTCCTGGGCCTTGATGTGGGGGGCCAGGGACATGTGGGTGAATGGGTTGGCCACCACCGTGTGGATGCCGAGGCGGTCCTCGACCAGTTCGTCCACCTTCTTGATGCCCGCCGAGCCCCCGGCAATGATCAGTTGATCGACCCGGTTGAAGGTGCTCGCTGAATAGAAGAACTGTAGCGCCCGGCCGATCTGCTGGGCCAGGGTCTCCTTGAACGGGGTGAGGATCTCCGGCTCGAAGGTCTCCGGGAGGGTCCCTTCGAGCAGCTTCTGGTAGGCCTGATCTCGCGGCAGGCTGTAGCGGCGTTGGATCTCCTCGATGAGTTGGTGCCCGCCGAAGTTCTGCTCGCGGGTGTAGACGATGCGCCCCTCGTGCAGGACATGCAGGTTGGTGGTTGCGGCGCCCACATCGGCCACTGCCACGGTCTGCTCGCTGCGTTCGTCGCCGCGGGCGCCCAGCACCAGGGCGCAGGCGTTCTCCATGGCGTAGGCCTCGACATCGACCACCACCGCGGTCAACCCGCCGATATCCAGGGCGCTGACACGGTCGTCGACGTTCTCCCGGCGGGAGGCGGCGAGCAGGACATCGACCATGTCCGGGCTGGACGAGGAGGGCCCCAGCACGTCGAAGTCGATGTTGACCTCCTCCAGCGGGTAGGGGATGTATTGGTCCGCCTCGAGCTGGATCTGAGTCTCCATCTCGGCGGCGCTCAGGTTGGCCGACATGGAGATGACCTTGGTGATGACCGCCGAGCCGGACACTGCTACCGCGGCGCGGGTGGTCTTGGTGCCGCTGCGGGCTACCGCCTTCTGCAAGGTCTGACCCACGGCGTCCACGTCCGCGATCTTTTTCTCGACCACGGCGTTGGGCGGCAGGGGCTCCACCGCGTAGGTTTCGACGTGGAACAGCGACGCCGAGGCACCGCCGCTCTGCGACAACTCGATCAGCTTGATGGTGGTCGAACTGATGTCGACGCCCAACAAAGCGGTCTTTTTTCGACCAAAACTGAACATGGCGGCTTAGCCTGTTGCGCGAACCACAAGGGTAATCTTAAGCTTCGTTTGCGAAAGCCAAGATAACTATATCAAATTCTGAGTATTTGTCGAAAAAAAACATCATGGCATATGTGCGACATTATAGACGGTTCGCAACACCTGTCACGGACTCTGGCCGCCTCCCCCTCGCCCAGCCAGCGACACGCCCAAGGTCCCACGCAGCCGCCCGCGGCCCCTATAGTATGCCCCCGGGCGCCCCCAAGTCTGTGTCCCAGACCCCATTCAGCCGCGGTGGATCATAGCAATGCCAAAGCCCCAGCGTATCGTCAAATTCCCGAGCCCAGGCCGGACCGCCGGCGGGGAGGCAGGCCCATGACCGGACACAGTCGGGTATCGCCGCAACGCCAACGCCTGGCCTACGAGGCGGCGCGCATCCTCGCCGAGCACGGCGGACAAGCCTTCGACCGGGCGCGGCGCAAGGCGGCCGAGCGCACTGGGATACTCAACCGGCGCGATTGGCCGACGAACGAAGAGATCCAGGACGCCCTCATGGAGCAGCGCCGCCTGTTCCAGCCCGAGCGGATCACCGTCGATCTGCGGCGGTTGCGCGAGCAGGCGGTGCGCGCCATGGGGCTGTTCGCCCGCTTCACCCCGCGCCTGGTGGGGCCAGTGCTGTCTGGGGCCGGGGATCTGCGCGAGGGGGTGCGCCTGCACCTGTTTGCCGACAGTGCCGAGGAACTGGTGTTTGCCCTGGTGGATCAGGGCATTCCCTGGCAGGAGCGGGAAGAGGCCCTACGCTACGGCGGCGGGCTGCGCCGGGCCTGCCCGGCCTTCGCCTTCGTGGCCGGGGAGATCCCCTTCACCCTGGTGGTCCTGCCACCCCAGGCCCTGCGCAATCCACCCCTGGACCCGGTGACCGAGCGCCCGCAGCGGGGCGCCGACCTCCACGCCCTGCGGCGCATGCTGGACGCGGGCGACACCCAGGCCGCCGATCTGGGCGCGTCCGCGTAGCGTTTGAAGAAGAATTCAGCCGCAAATGGGCTCTGGCGTGCCGTATGGCTGGGTGGGTGGCGCGGCGTCCTTGCCGGATGGCGCATGCCTAAACGATGTCCTTGAGCCGGCCTATGTCCTCGCGCACTGCCGCCGCGGAGGCGTCGAAGGCGGCGCGCTCCTCGGTGTTGAGGTCGATCTCCACCACTGACTCCAGGCCGTGGTCGCTCAGCACGCAGGGCACCCCCATGGCGATGTCGGCCTCGCCGTACTCCCCCTCCAGGATGGCCACACAGGGCAGGATGCGCCGGCGGTTGTTGACTATGGCATCGACCATGGCCGCTACCGCGGCCCCGGGGGCATCGTAGGCGCTGGAGTTCTTGCGCAGGGCCAGGATCTCGGCCCCCCCCTTGCGGGTGCGCTCGTTGATGGCCTCGATGCGCTCGGCGGACAGGAAATGGGTGATCGGGATGCCGTTGATGGTGCAGTAGCGGGGCACCGGGACCATGGTGTCGCCGTGACCGCCCAGCACAATGGTGGTGATGTCGCGCACCGAGAAGCCGGTCTCGTGGGAGATGAAGCTCGCCATGCGCGAGGCGTCCAATACCCCGGCCTGGCCGAAGACCCGTTCCCGGGGCCAGCCGCTGCGCTGGAAGGCGCGGTAGGTGAGGGTGTCCACCGGGTTGGTGACCATGAGGATCATGGCCTCCGGGCAGTAGCGCATCGCCTGATCGACCACCTCGTCGATGACCCGCACGTTGGCCTCCAGCACGTCGGAGCGGGACATGCCGGGCTTGCGCGGCAGGCCGGCGGTAACCACCAGCAGTTCCGACCCGCGCATGATCTGCGGGTCGTTGCTGCCGCTCAATGAACAGTCGAACTCGAAGAAGGGTGCGGTCTGGCAGATGTCCAGGGCGACGCCCTCGGGGACATCCTCGCGGATGTCGTAGAGGGCGATCTCCCGGCACAGCTCCTTCTCGGCCAGGATCTGGGCCGTGGTCTCCCCGACCCGGCCGGCCCCGACGATGGTGATCTTGCGCATAACGGTTTCCTCGTTTGGATGATTGGGTGCTGCCCATGGGGCTCGATCTGGGTGCGGCCTCCTGCCGCCGGCCGGGTTGTGACCCCGGCTCGAAGGTCCCAGCCCAGCGCCGCGCCCGGCGCGAGGCTTGCGGTCGGGCTACTGGGGGTAACCGGCCGGATAGGACAGCCGCGCCACCCCGCTCTCGACCGCCGCCCGCGCAACGGCGGCCGGGACCAGGTCGCGCAGCCGCGGGTCGAAGGGCTTGGACTTCTGACGACTGCCGTCGGTCGGTTGGGGTGGATGTTGCCAGATGCCTGGCCCGGCCGGCCAACTATATGCAGGATTGAGAACTTAAATGGGCGACGTAGGACCTGCGGTCCTGTGGCAATAGTCAGGCTAAGAACGGAAAGCTCAGGACTGTTCGGAACACGCACCCCGGGGGATCAGGGTTCCCGCACCACCCGGAAGCCGAGCATGTCGATGCGGGTGTTCGGCGCGAAGCGGTTGCGGGTCGAGCTGCGCATCGAAATGGCCGGTTTGTTGAAGGCCCCGCCGCGGGCCACGCGGGATGTGCAGTCGCCGTCGCTGCGGGTGCGGGCGTCCCCTGGGGCCCCGGTATAGTTCGGGTTCCAGCAGTCACCCACCCACTCCATGGCGTTGCCGGCAGTATCGTAGAGACCGAACGGGTTCGGCGCCAGGCTGGCCACCGGGGCGGTCGTCTGATTGTCCCAGCGGCTCCCGCAGTTGAAACAGACGGCGCGTCCGGAGTCGAGCTGATTGCCCCACCAATAGAACCTGGGGCTGTCTCCCCGGGCCGCGTACTCCCACTCGGCCTCGCTCGGCAGGCGATAGGTCCGGCCGGTCTGGGCGGAGAGCCATGCGGCGTAGTTGTTGGCCTCGGTCCAGGTCACGCCGACCACCGGCCGCCGGCCACGGCCCCAGCCGTAGTCCTCGGGCAGGCGCCCGCCGATGCTGCGGGCGTAGGCGTCGTACTCGGCGAAGGTGACCTCGGTGGCGCCGATGAGGAAGCGCCCGACCCTCACCTCGTGGGTTGGCCATTCCTGACCCTCGGGTGAACTCATCGGGTTCCCCATGGTGAAGGTCGCCGGACCCACCCGGATCATCACCGGCCCCAGGCCACCGGCCCGCAGCCGGTCGCGCAGTCCCCGGGGAGGCGTAGCGACCTGTGTCGCCGGGCGGATGCTCTGCGGCTGGATCTTCGTCTCGGCATCGGTCAGGGTGGCCGACACCGGTTGGGGTGCGTCCGACGCTGCGTCGGCAAGCGGGTGGCTCGCGGGCGTCTGGGGCTTGCCAAAGTGGCGCAGGGCTATCCCGACCCCCAGGGCCCCGGCACCCATCACACAGACCGCCAGGGCCCAGGCCCAGGCTCGGTGCGGCGCCGACGGCCAGGCCCAGGGCCGCGTCCCCGCCGGCCGTGCCGTAGCCGGGGTCGCTTGCTGCGGCGCCGCGGGGAGGATAGTCGGCACCACCGGGGCGGGCACATTCAGGGTGGGTGCAGCGGGCCTGGCCTCGGGCTTAGGCGCCAGGGGCGGGGGCTCCGCCTCGGCCGGGACGTCAGACCAAACACCCTGGCGTGCCGCGAGACCGCTGTCGGGTGCCAGGGGCAGGGGCCTGGATAGGGCTTCGGTGGACGGGGGCCGGGAGATGGTCTCGCTGGCCTGGGTCTGGGATTCGATCCGGCGTTGCAGTTCCTCCAGGGCCGCGGTGCGCCGTTCCAGCTCGATGGCCAGCTCCTGGTACTCCATTTGCCTGCTGCCCAACTCCAGGGTCTTGTCGTCCACCTGGTGGCGCATCTGGGCGACCACCCGACGCAGGGCCTGTAGCTCGTCGATGGTGCGGTCGGCCCGGGCCATGGCCTGGTCCCGCGCCGCCGCCTCCGCCCGTACGCGCGCCGCCAGGCGCTCCCGCTCGGCCGCCTCGCTTTCGAGCTCCGCGGACTTCTCCTGGAGGGTCTGGCGCAGGGTCTCCACCTCGCCGCGCAGGGTGCTGAATCCAGATCCCAGCGTCTCCGTGTCTTCCGAGTCCTTGCCTCGGGCCTGTTTGAGGGCTTGGTTCAGGTGGGCGATCTCATTCCAGGCATACTGGAGGCGGCGGCGGAGCACGTCCGCGTCGTTGTCGGCGGTGTGCAGGGGGCCACGCCCGTCGCTCCGGCGGAAGGGTGCGGGCGGGATCTCCGACGCGATGACGCGGATGTCGCTCATGATCGATCTGCTTTCTACGCCCAACATGTCTGAATCGCCTGTCGACCTGATGTATCCCGGACGGCCCGGGGCGCATGCCTGATTGCCCCTATTCAGACTAACGGGGCACGCCGCCTGCCCCTGCGATGCTTCTCACAGTAGCGCCGGGGTGCTGTGCCGGGTCGATCACATTCCGACGCAGTGCCGCGCCTGGTGCTGCGCCTATTTGCGGACGCATCAGGACTTGGGCTCAAAGCGCCGCAGCCGTAGGCTGTTGGTCACGACGAACAGGCTCGACAGGCTCATGGCCCCGGCCGCGACCATAGGGTTCAGCAGCCAGCCGGTCCAGGGGTACAAGACCCCGGCGGCCAGCGGAATCAGGGCCACGTTATAGGCGTAGGCCCAGAAGAAATTGAGCCGGATGGTGCCGAGCGTCCGCCGCGCCAGGGCCACCGCGGCGGCCACCCCGGCCGGGTCGCCGGTCATGAGTATGACATCCCCGGCGTCCACCGCGATGTCAGTCCCGGTGCCGAGGGCTATGCCCGCGTCCGCCTGGGCCAGGGCTGGGGCGTCGTTGATGCCGTCGCCGACGAAGGCGACCCGGCGCCCTTCGCCTTGCAGGCGCCTGACCTCGGCAGCCTTGGCCGCGGGCAGGACCTCGGCCACCACCCGGTCTATGCCCAGTTCGCGTCCGACCGCCTCCGCGGTGTGCCGCCCGTCGCCGGTGAGCAGGGTCAGCCGCAGCCCCAGGTCCCTGAGCCGAGCCACGGCCTCCCGGCTGGTCGCCTTGACGGGGTCGGCCACCGCGAGCACTGCCACCAGGGCCCCGTCGGCGGCCACATAGACGGGGGACTTGCCCTGCTCCCCCAGGCGCCCGGCCAACGCGGCCGCCGCGTTGGTGGGAACGCCCAGCCGCGCCATGAGGCGCTCCGCCCCGACCGCCACCGCCCGCCCGTTCACCCGGGCCTGGATACCGAAACCGGGGACCGCCGCGACGGCATCCGCGGCCGGGACCTCGATGCCGCGTTGCCGGGCCGCCGCGACCAGGGCCGCGGCTATGGGGTGCTCGCTGTGGCGCTCGCAGGCGGCGGCCAGGGTCAGGGCGGCGTCCTCGGAAATGCCGAAGGCATGCAGATCGGTCAGCCCGGGGCGGCCCTCGGTGAGGGTCCCGGTCTTGTCCAGGACTATCTCATCGACCCGCGCCAGGCCCTCCAGGGCGGTGCCGCGCCGGAACAGGATGCCCAGGCTGGCCCCCCGCCCGGTGCCTACCATGATCGCGGTGGGGGTGGCCAGCCCCATGGCGCAGGGGCAGGCGATGAGCAGCACGCTCACCGCGGCGACGAAGGCGTAGCTCAGGCTCGGGGCCGGCCCCAGCCATAGCCAGGCGAGGAAGGTCAGCCCGGCCGCGGCCATGACCAGGGGGACGAAGACCGCTGCGATGCGGTCGGCCACCCGTTGGATAGGCGGCTTGCCGGCCTGGGCGTCCTCCACCAGCCGGACTATCTGGGCCAACACCGTGTCCGCCCCGACCCGGGTGGCGCGGTAGCGGAAGGCCCCGGTCTGGTTCAGGGTCCCACCCACCACCGGGTCCCCCGGCCCCTTGCGCACCGGCATGGCCTCGCCGCTGATCATGGATTCATCGACGCGGCTCTCCCCCTCGGTCAGAGTGCCGTCCACCGGGACCCGCTCCCCGGGGCGCAGGGCGATGAGGTCCCCGGGGACCACCGCCTCTACCGGGATCTCGGTCTCCGCCTCGGCCCGCACTACCCGCGCCGTCTTGGGTTGGAGGCGTAGCAGGCCGCGGATGGCCTGGGAGGTGCGGCCCTTGGCCAGGGCCTCCAGGTAGCGCCCGAGCAGGATCAGCGTGACTATGACCGCGGACGCCTCGAAGTACAGGTTGGCGGTCCCCGCCGGGAAGAGCCCGGGGGCCATTAGCGCCACCAGGGAATAACCATAGGCCGCGGTACTGCCCAGCATCACCAGGCTGTTCATGCCCGGGGCCAGGTGGCGCAGTTCCATCCAGCCGGAGGTGAGGAAGCGCCGGCCGGCCCAGAACAGGACCGGGGTGGCAAGAAGGAGCTGCGCCCAACCGCCGACGGTGCCGCTGGCCAGGCCATGCATGGCGTGGCCCGGCAGGAGCATGGGCCCCATGCTGAGCAGGAATAGCGGCAGGGCGAAGGCGGCGGCGAACAGCAGGTCGCGGCGCAGGGAGGCCAGTTCCCGGGCCTGGCGGGCCTGGGTCGCGTCCGCGGTCTGGCCCTGCCCCCGATCCTGCTGGGCGGGCTCATAGCCCGCCTCGCGGATGGTCTGGGCGATGCGCTCCGGGCTTACCGTGTCCGGCAGGTAGTCCACCGTCGCCGCCTGGGTGGCCAGGTTGACCGAGGCCCCCAGCACCCCAGGCAAGGCTGCGATGGCCCGTTCCACCCGCCCCACGCAGGCGGCGCAGCTCATGCCGGCTACGCCGATGGTGGTGGACCCCAGCACCGGCTCGTAGCCCGCCCCGCGCACCGCCTCGAGCAACTGCGGGACCTGCGCCCGGTCGAAGCGCACCACCGCGGTCTCGGAGGTCAGGTTTACCGCCGCCGATGCCACCCCGGCCTGGCGGGCAAGGACCCGCTCCACCCGCGCCACACAGGACGCGCAGGTCATGCCGCTTACGCCGATCCGGATCTCTTGAGTCATAGGGGCACCTGGTCAGACTGGTGGCCAGTTGGGGGCGAGGGGCTGGGTTTGCGACCTGCAAGGATTAGGGGCCGGCTGGTCCACTTTGCCCCTGCGGCGTCTGGCAAACAACCCCTCTCCCGCTTGCGGGAGAGGGGTTGGGGAGAGGGCGGGGCTTTGCCGGCGATCTGCTGGGTCGAGGGAAGCGCCGAACCGGCGCTTGGCAGCTCGGCGCTTGGCGGCGGCCTGGCGGCTCAGGGCCCGCCAGGGCAGGGACTCGACGCCATAGGCCCCGGCCGGGATGTAGATGCCCCGACCGGCTTCAATGGCCGTGCGGTCCAGTTGCAGCCACAGGTTGGTCGGGGTCTCGTAGGACCCGAGCGGGCTCAGGGCGCCAGCGGCATCCACCCGCGCCAGGTCCAGGGTGCCGGTGTTGGCGGCCAGCACATAGCTGCCGAAGGTGTGCAGGCTGGCCGGGGTGGCGAGGTCCCAGCGGCCCCTGTTCAGCAGCTTGCCGGCCACCGGGTCGTAACCCACGGCTACGACACCCTGTGCCGGGGACTCGCTGGCCAGGAAGATGCGCGTGCCGTTGCTGGCGCTGGCCGAGCCGTAGGGGCTGGTGGTGGCGAGGCTGTGGAGGAGGTAGGCGGAGGACCCGTCGTAGGCCAGGGCCTGGAGGGTGCGGTCGGTGCGGTTGCGCCGGGCCACCCAACGCTCGCTGTTGGTGACCACGACGGCCCCCTGGGCGTCCACCTGATCGACGCTCAACAGATCCCCCGGGATGGACACCGGGTCGCGGACCACGGGGACGGAAGGCCGCAGGTCCACCACCTGGAGCCAGGATTCCAGGGTCTCGTTGTGCGGCATCCAGTAGTAGAGGCCATCGCCCTCGGGCTGGGGCTTGTCGGAGGGCCTGGCGGTGTCCAGGCTCGCGAACAGGAAGCCGCCGCGGACCAGGGCGCGGCTGGCGCTGCGTAGGGTGCCGGTGGTTTCGATGCGTACCACGGGGACAGCGGTCGGGGTCGTGTCCGTGTTCCGGATGGTGCAGACGATGCCGGCCAGGCCCTTAACCTCGGCCTCGGACCCGACCGGGACCGATATAGCGGGGAGGCTCACCAGGGAGGTGACCGCTCGAAGATCCAGGTGCGCAGCCGGGCCGGCTCTTCGCCGGTGGCGGACACCCATTGGGCCAGGTAGAGCCGCTCGTCACGTTGGGCCGCACCGACGATGCGCCCCGCCCCCAGTTCGATCTCCTGGATCAGGGCGTCCGGGTCATCGGAGCGGGTGATGCGGACCATGGAGCCGGCGGCACTGCCGCCCCACAGGGCCATGCGATTGTAGGGCCCGTAGAAATTGCCGGTGGAGCCGGCCTCGACCTGGACCAGATAGTCGCCCAAGGGGATGACCCGGTCAGTGGTCCAGGCCAGGGACATCTGCACGTCCGGTTCGCCGGTAGCGCTCTTGGTGCGGTCGAGGACCAGGAGTTCCTGGCCGGAGATGGACACGAAGTAGTCGCCCATCACGGCGCCGCGGCGCGGGTCGAAGTCGTGGGCTATGGTCGCCTCGGACCTCAATGCCTTGGCGCCGACACGGATGGCCGCGATGGCCTTGACGTGACCCTCCGGGGTCCAGTTCTGGAAGGGGACCAGGACTACGCCCGCGTCGGGGAAGAACTCCACCGCCTTTTCGTCATAGTTGGCCTCGCTCCAGCTCCAGGTCCCTTCCGCGCCCAGGGGCAGGCGGGAGAGCAGGGAGGGGGCGGCGGGGTCGGCGAGGTCGAACAGGGACAGGGTCACCCGGCCGGACTCCACGCCGACGGCCAGCAGCCGGTCGCCCATGGGCTCGATGTAAGTGGACCAGCCGGGGATCTCCAGGGTGCCGGTCAGGCTCGGGGCGGCGGGGTCGGACAGGTCCACCACGAACAGAGGGTCGGTGTTACGGAAGGTGACCACGTACAGGCGGTTGCCGTCGTAGCGGGTGGCGTGGAGTTGCTCGCCGCGGGCCCCGACCAACTCCAACTGGGCGAGCGGGGCTGTGGCGGCGCCGGCAATGGGGAAGGTCTCAACCCAGGTCTCCTGGTTCCAGTCATTCCAGTACCGGCTGGTGGTCACCAGGGCGTTGCCCACAATGGCGAGCTTGAATTTGTCCTGGGCCTGGCCTTTGAGGTCCACCGCCTTGCGCAGGACCGGCGTCCCATCGGCGGCGGAGATGTCTACCAGATGCACCCGGGACGGGATGTTCCAACTCCACCAGTCGCTGGTGCCGGTGGCGATCAGCAAGTAGTCACCCCCCGCCTGCAGGGCCGTCGGGTTGCCGCTCAGGCGCAGCACCGCCCGGCTCACCGGCAGGGTGGGGTCGGCCAGGTCGATGGTGTGCAGCAGGGTCTCGACCTGCCAAAGGCCGCCGGTGTCCCTGTACTCGCTGGCCATGACATACAGCTTGTCGCCGATCAGGCGGCTGTCGATGACGGTGCCGTCCAGGGCGACCTCGGCCACCTCGTTCGGCACCCCATCGGTGACACTCAGCAGGAACACCGCCGCGCCCCCGGGGCGGTCGGCGGAGTTGGACCGCCCGAGCAGGGCAAGATGGCCGCCCTGCTCGTCCAGGGCGTAGAACTGCTCGCCGCTGGCGGCCATGCGCAGGGTCCCGGTGCGCTCCGGGGCGGCCGGGTCGGTCAGATCGAAGACTTGCAGGCCGCGGTATTGATTGAAGAAAAAGAGCTGGTCGCCGGCGATCTTCCAGATGTCGGACTCTACCGCGGTGGCGCTGGTGCGTTCAGCGGGACTGCTGGCCAGGCTGTACGCGTAGTCGTACATGGGCTCGCTGGCCTGGCCCACACCGGTACGCTGGAACTGGCGGGCGCCGGTCGGTGCGCGGGCGGGGAACTTGGCCGTGCGATAGCCCTGGACGCGGACCTGGTTGGCGGCGAGGGCCTGGGGCAGGCGGAAGCTCAGGGTCTGGGCCTTGACGGCCTTGGCCTGGGTCAGATGGCGGGTCGCCAGGGGCTTCCAGCCGCGGCCTTTTCGCCGCTCCAAGACGACTTGCAGCACCCCTGGCGGGACCTACACCTTGGCGACGGTGCCCTGCACCGAGGCCTTCAGCGCCTCAAGGCGTGCCGGGGCCGCGACGGAGGCTACCGGGAGCAGGAGCAGGGCCAGGGCGGCGAACAGCGCAATGCGAATCCGGTCGATGAGCGATGTCATGGGCCTTGAGTCCGTAGATGACAGGAAAGAGGGGCTGGCCAGGAGGCGGCGCCTGGTGAAGGCGCAATCTGCGAGCATTCTTGGTGGGACCTAGGCCCAACAACAAGCCCGCAAACCTACTAGGCCGGGCCACCGGTCGGTCCAGCCGCCCGCTGGGGTCAAAGACCGGCACTCGCGCCCCAGGGCCCTTTCGGGCTTAGGAGGAATCGGCCGCGGAATAGGACAAACCCCTTGCTCCCGAGCGCAGTAGGGGTTGCTGCATTAGTGCGGACTGGATGGCAGCGGCAACCCGGGCTATTGCAACTTTGCCGGCATCGCCGAGGCGTCGGGCGGTAACGGGGCACCCGGTACCCAGTCTGGAAGACGCCGCCTCGCGCCAAGAGCGGCGCCCCCAGGGATGCGGCCGGCTGCGAGTTCGTCTGGCCTCAGGGGCTTGGCGCGGAAGGCCCCGGCGGGGTCTGGGGGACGGTGGCCTGGGCCAGCCCCGCATCCATGGCCAGGCGCATGCCGACCAGGGTGTAGCGGGTCTTGGGGTTGTTCCAGTTGCGGTAGGCGCAGCGGGTGTAGAGGGACCAGGTGTGCCAGGAGCCGCCGCGGCGGACCCGCTTGCCGCCCTCGGCGGTGCCCTGGGGGTCCTCGGCCGGGGACTTGGCATAGGTGTCGGCCCCATAGCGGTCCGCCGTCCACTCCCAGGCGTTCCCGTGCATGTCATGGAGCCCAAAGCCGTTGGGGGCGAAGCTCCCCACCGGGGCGGTGAAGGCATAGCCGTCGGCGCCGGGCAGGGCGAAGGCGGCCCATTGGCCCCAGTTGGCGGCGCTGTGGGTGTCGAAGGTGTTGGCGGTGGTGAGCAGGCTGGCCGGGTCATCGCCGCCCTGATAGCGGGCGCGGGGGTCCTGGTTGGCCCGACAGGCGTATTCCCATTCGGCCTCGGTGGGCAGCCGATAGCGGCGGCCCTCTTGCCGGGTCAGCCAGTCGGCCAGGGCCATGGCGTCGTTCCAGGTGACGTTCAGGACCGGGTGGTCCTCGCCCTGGGGGAAGCCCGTGTTGGCCCAGGAGTAGCGAGGGTCGCGGCCCTCGAAGGCGTCGCCGCGGGCCGAGGTGGCCGGGTCGTAGGCGGGGTTGTAGCCATAGCCGCCGGTGCCGTCGGCCTGGGGCTCAGGTGTGTAGCCGGACGCCTCCAGGAAGCGGCGGTATTGGCCTACGGTGACCTCGTGGCGCCCGAGGTAGAAGGGCCTGGTGATGCGCACCCGATGGACCGGGGCCTCGTCGCCGAAATCCAGGAAGCGCTTGGGCTCGTACTGGGGGTAGACCAGGGCCAGGTCCTCGGGGGTCTCGTCGCTGCCCATGAGGAATTCCCCCGCTGGGATCAGGACCAGGGCCATGCCCAGGCTGTTTTCGACCACAGGGGGGAGGCCGCCCGGGTCGGCGAAGGCGGGTGCGGCTAGGGCGAGCAGGGCGGCGGCGATGCGGACCGCGGTATCGGCGATGGGGTGGGGGGCTTGCATGGGGCTCGGGCCTGGGTCGGATCGGGGGCGCCATTGTCCCCCAGTCCGGTCCGGCCGTGTGGCTTGCTGCCGGTGGGGCCATTTACCCTGGAAAGAGCAGTTCAGCCGCAAATGAACGCAAATTCACGCAAATGGGTCAGTCAGTTAGGTAGAGCCCCTAGGTCACCCGCAGGGTGAACCGGAGACCGATACGAAGTCCTTGTTTATTTGCGTCTATTTGCGTTCATTTGCGGCCTAACTGCTTTTCTTGGGTTTACCCGTTCCTTCAAGTCCTTGAGCGGCCGCGGGTTCACCTTCCCTGGCGCTGGGTCCCGGCACCCTGCCGGGACGACGGGCCTGGGGATTATTCACCGCCTCTCAGGCCGCGGCGACCTCCCGCTCCCCGCGCCTGACCCCCTGGCTTGCCGGCCTGCGCACCGGGTCCCTGAGGGTGACCAACTCCTCCGACGCCGTCGGGTGAATGGCCACGGTGGCATCCAGGTCGGCCTTGGTGGCGCCCATCTTGAGGGCCACCGCGAACCCCTGGAGCATCTCATCCACCCCGTCGCCGATCAGGTGGATGCCCACCACCCGCTCCTGGGGCCCGGCGCAGACCAGCTTCATGGCGGTGGTCGGGCCCCGGTCGTTGAGGGCGTAGCGCATGGGCCGGAAGCGGGTCTCGTAGACCGTCAGGTCGTCGCCGTAGCGGGCCTGGGCCTCCGGCTCGGTCAGACCCACCCGGGCCACCGGGGGGTGGGCGAAGACCACCGTGGGCACATCCCGATAGTCCAGGGTCAGGCCGACCTCGCCGCCGAACAGCCGCCGGGCCAGGCGCCGGCCGGCGGCTATGGCCACCGGGGTCAGGGGCTCGCGGCCGGTCACGTCGCCGATGGCGTAGATGCCGGCGACGTTGGTTTGCTGGAGGTCGTCGGTGGCGATGGTCCCGTTGGGGTTCATGGCCACCCCGGCCGCGTCCAGGCCCAGGCCGCTGGTATTGGCCACCCGTCCCACCGCCCAGATCACCGTGTCGAAGCCGCAGAGGGGCTTGCCGGCCTTGGGCCTGAGACGGATGCCGTCCTCGTGGCGCTCCAGGGCGGCGACCTCGAAGCCCAGGTGTAGCCGCACCCCGGCCTCCCCCAGGTTCTCCGCCAGGGTCTCCCCGATCATGGGGTCGAAGGCCCACAGCAGGCGTTGCTCCAGGGCGACCAGGGTGACCTTCGAGCCCAGGGCCCGCAGCACCCCGGCCAACTCGACGCCGATATAGCCCCCGCCGATCACCGCCACCCGGCGCGGCTGCTGCTTGAGGGCGAAGAAGCCGTCGGAGTCGATGCCGAGTTCGGCCCCGGGGAGGCGCGGCACCAGGGGCCGGCCGCCGGTGGCGATGACAATGTGGTCGGCGCTGTAACGGGTACCAGCGACCTCGACGGTGTTTGCGTCCACCAGCCGGCCTAAGCCTGCGATGCGCTCTATGCCCTGCTGGCTCGCATAGCCGTCCCAGTAGTCGTTGATGTTGGCCACGTAGCGGTCCCGGCCGGCCACCAGGGCGGACCAGTCGAAGCCCTGGACGTCGGCGCGTACCCCGAAGGCCGCCCCGTCCCGGGCCGCCTCGGCCAAGTGGGCGGCGTACCACATCACCTTCTTGGGTACGCAGCCCTGGTTGACGCAGGTCCCGCCCAGGCGGTTGGCCTCGATGACGGCCACCCGCTTGCCGAGCTGGGCGGCCTGTTCGGCCACCGCCAGCCCGCCGCTGCCCCCGCCGAGGGCGATGAGGTCATAGTTTCGGCTCATGTCTTTGGTGCTCCGGCAAGTGTCAATATGAGCCGCAAATGAACGCCAATGAACGCGAATCTGGGAGGCGTCTGTCCTTCGGCCAAGGGGCTTTCTTAGGCCCTGGGAGGGGCGCCCCTAGGCCACCGAGCATTTGCGTCCATTTGCGTGCATTTGCGGCTGAACGATGCCTACCCCGGGGCCGGGGCCCCGGGGTGCGGACTAGGCCGCCCGGCGCCGCTCCAACCAGGCGGCCACCGCCTCGGAGCCGCCGATGTGCTCGCCGTTGAC
>DYRB01000318.1 GCA_020718945.1 Lamprocystis purpurea
TACGGTGACGGCTACGGCTACGGCTACGGCGCCCCCTACGGCTACGGCTACGGCGCTCCCTACGGCTACGGCGCCCCCTACGGCTACGGCGCCCCCTACGGCATGCCCCCGGTCGCCCCGGCCGCGCCTGCTGCCCCGGCCCCCGCTGAGGCCAAGTAAGGTCTGAACCCCATGCCGGGCCCGCGGGCCCGGCCCGCCGGGTTCCCCCGCACAGGGACGTGCACTCCCCCGCCAGTGAGATTTCGACCTCCCCGGTCGCCGCATTCCCTCCCCCATTGACCGCTCCGTCCCCAGGGGCCGCTAGCAGTCCCAAATATGCTGGCTGGACCGGTTCCCGTGGGAGCGGCGCCTCGCCGCGACCGAGTAGTTTGGTCCCCCGGGCTCGCTGCGCTTCGCCGGGTCGCGCCGAGGCGGCGCTCCCACGGTGCTTCCAGCCGCGGCGCCAGAACTATGGTCTCAAGTTTGGATCTGCTGTGGGCACGCAGCGCCCCTTGGGTCAGGCCCGCTCTTGGCCCACAATAGCGCCCCCCTTCCCAACCCAGGCCACGGCATGCAGAGCCTCACGCGCGACGACGTACTGCGCGCCAGCGATCTCAAGACCTTCAACCGCGGGCGCCTGTATTTCGAGCAGGGGCGGGTGGTTGCCCTGGAAGCCGTCGACAAGGGAGATGGCTTTCAGCGCTTTCATTCCCAGGTCCGCGGCAGCAGCGGCAAGGTCTATGGCCAGCGGGTCCTGATCGCCCCCCACGCCCGCCATGCAGTGGTCTCGGGGTCCTGCGACTGCCCGGTGGGCTACTCCTGCAAGCATGTGGTCGCCGCCTGCCTGGCCTACATCGACGAGGTTCGGCCAGGCCCGGTCTCGGGGCCCGAGACACCCCCGGATGCGGTCAAGGGCTGGCTCCAGCGGGTGGCCGCGGCGGGTGCTGGGGCGTCCAGCGCGGCGGAGGCCACTGATCGCGGCGGGGAGCGGCTGCTCTATCTGCTCCAGCCCGCCCCCGGGGACCCCCATGGGGTGGCCCTGGACCTGACGGTGGTGCGACCCCTCAAGACCAGCGGGCGTATGTCCAAGGGGCGACGCCTGAACCTGGGCAGCCTGCTCTACGGCTACCAGCAGCCGGACTACCTGAACGCGGAGGACAAGGCCATCCTGTCCCTGCTGCGCGGCCTGGCCGCCGGGGGCTGGATCAACACCCTGGTCCTGTCCGGGACCGTGGGGCCCATAGCCCTGGGGCGTATGGTCGATACCGGCCGTTGTTACTGGCGCGCCGCTGAGGGCCCGCCCCTGAGCGCCGGGCCGCGGCGGCCCCTGGCCCCGGCCTGGCAGGAGACCCCGGAGGGGGACCTGCGCCTGATGCTGGCCCCGGATGCCCGGTTGCGGGTGCTGCTCACCGACCCGCCCCTGTATCTGGACGGCCACGACCACACCCTGGGCCCCCTGGACCCCCTGGGCCTGTCCGCTGCCCAGTTGCGGGAGCTGGCCGCCGCCCCGGCCATGCGCACCCGCCAGGCGGAGGCCATAGCCCGGCTCCTGGCGGTGGAGTTCCCCCAGCTCCCCCTGCCCCCGCCGGTCCCCATCGAGATCGCCGAGGTGCGCGATACGGCCCCGGTCCCCCGGCTGCGACTGGCCGCCGAGGCCCACCTGGGGGTCGAGACCCACCTGATCGGGCTGGACTTCGACTACGCCGGCTATGCGATCCCCGGCGCCCCCCAGGTCCCCCAGACCCTGGTCCAGACCCCAGCCGGGGCGGTGCGGGTCCACCGCGACCTGGCGGCGGAGGCGGCGGCCCTGGTGCGCCTGACGGGGCTGGGCTTCGCCGTGCTCACCGATCCGGGGGCCAGGCCCGGGTCCCTGAGGCTGCAACCCGCCGGGGCCAACCCCATCGAGCGGGCGACGCGCTGGTCAGGCTTCCTGCGCGAGGGGGTCCCGACCCTGGTGGCGGAGGGTTGGCTGGTGGAGACCGAGGCCAGTTTCCGCATGCGGTTCGAGGCGGCAGACTGGGAGCTGGAGGTGGAAGAGGAGGGGGCCGGGGGCAACGACTGGTTCGGCCTGCGCTTCGACCTGGACCTGGGCGGTCGGCGCCTGCCGCTGTTGCCCATTATCGCGCCGCTGCTGGAGTACGGCCTCAACGCCGAGCTGCCGCCCCTGCTCAGCCTGCCCCTGGACCCGGACGGCACGGACCCGGACGCCGTCCACCGCTACATAGACCTGCCGAGCGAGCGGCTGAGGCCCTTCATCGAGACCCTGCGGGACCTGTTCGACCGCGGCGTGGCGGAGGGCCCGGATGGGTTGCGCCTGTCGCGTTTCGATGCCCTGGCCCTGGCGGACCTGGAGGCCCAGGGGGTGGCGGTGCGCGGCGGCGAGAAGTTGCGGGAACTGGCCCGGCGGCTCAAGGACTTTGCCGGGGTCACCGAGGTGCCGCCCCCCGCCGGGCTGACCGTGGAGCTGCGCGGTTACCAGAGGCGCGGGCTGGACTGGCTCCAGTTCCTGCGCGCTTATGGCCTGGCGGGCATCCTGGCCGACGACATGGGCCTGGGCAAGACGGTCCAGACCCTGGCCCACCTGCTGGTGGAAAAGGAGGCCGGGCGCCTGGACCGCCCCGCCCTGGTGGTCGCCCCCACCAGCCTGATGGGCAACTGGCGGCGGGAGGCGGCGCGCTTCGCCCCGTCGCTGCGTACCCTGGTCCTGCACGGCTCGGACCGCCACGTCCACTTCGACTCCATCCCGGATCAGGACCTGGTGCTGACCACCTATCCCCTGCTGCCCCGGGACCAGGTGCGGCTCCAGGAGATCTCCTTCCACAGCCTGATCCTGGACGAGGCCCAGACGGTCAAGAATCCCAAGTCCCAGGCCGCCCAGATAGTCCGGGCCCTGCGCGCCGACCACCGGCTGTGCCTCACCGGCACCCCCATGGAAAACCACTTAGGCGAGCTCTGGGCCCAGTTCGATTTCCTCATGCCCGGGTTTCTGGGGGATGCGACCCGCTTCAAGCGCCACTGGCGCACCCCCATAGAGCAGCACCGCGACCTGGATCGCCAGACGCGGCTGGCCCGGCGGGTGGCCCCCTTCATGCTGCGGCGGCGCAAGCAGGACGTGGCCACGGAGCTGCCGCCCAAGACCGAGATCATCAAGAGTGTCACCCTGGGGGAGGCCCAGGCGACCCTCTACGAGGGCATCCGCCTGTCCATGGAGAAGCGGGTGCGCGACGCCATCGCCGCCCAGGGCCTGGCGCGCAGCCAGATCACCATCCTCGACGCCCTGCTCAAGCTGCGCCAGACCTGCTGCGACCCGCGGCTGCTGTCGCTGCCGGCCGCGGCCCGGGTGCACGCCTCCGCCAAGCTGGAACTGCTCATGGACCTGTTGCCGGAGCAACTCGACGAGGGGCGCAAGATCCTGCTCTTCTCCCAGTTCACCG
Source organism: Lamprocystis purpurea (assembly GCA_020718945.1). Taxonomy (GTDB): domain Bacteria; phylum Pseudomonadota; class Gammaproteobacteria; order Chromatiales; family Chromatiaceae; genus DYRB01. The sequence continues at coordinate 3,414 of DYRB01000318.1, forward strand.
GCATGCTGGCCCTGATCGAGGCCGAGCTGTTCAAGCGCGGCATCCGTTACGCCAAGCTCACCGGCCAGACCCGCAAGCGCGACGAGGCCATCGAGACCTTCCGCTCCGGCGAGGTGGACCTGTTTCTCATCAGCCTCAAGGCCGGCGGGGTGGGGCTCAATCTCACGGAGGCCGACACCGTCATCCTCTATGACCCCTGGTGGAACCCGGCGGTGGAGACCCAGGCGGCGGACCGTGCCCACCGCATCGGCCAGGACAAGCCGGTGTTCGTCTACAAGCTGGTCACCGAGCAGACGGTGGAGGAGCGCATCCTGGCCCTACAGGACAAGAAGCGGGCCCTGGCCGAGGGGGTCTATGGTGGGGCAGGGGGCGAGGGCGGCGGCCAGGCCGACCTGGCCTTCAGTGCCGCCGATCTGCAAGACCTGTTCGCCCCCCTGGGGCAGGACTGATCAGCCCGGGCGAGTAGACTATGCAAGCCCGCGGCGGTCTCTTATGCTGGAGGCAGGCTCCCGCGCCGCGGGGCCATTCGAGACCCAACGAGGAGGCAGTCCCATGAAAACGACCACCCTGACCCTGTGTGCCCTGGCCGCCGTCGCCCTGGCGGGCTGTGGCACCACCACCGGGGAGCGCACCGGCAGCGGCGCCCTGCTTGGCGCCGGCACCGGTGCCGCCATCGGCTCGCTCAGCGGCAACGCCGGCAAGGGCGCCCTGATCGGCGGCGCCGCCGGGGCCCTGGGCGGCTACCTGTACGACCAGGACAAGAAGAAGCAGGAGTCGTACTCCTACTAGGGAAACGCCGCCAAGGCGTTATCGGGCGGGACCATCGCAGGTCCCGCCCCTTTAATTTCCATAACCCCTG
>DYRB01000319.1 GCA_020718945.1 Lamprocystis purpurea
GGCGCTCCCGGGACGCCGGGGGACCCAGTGCCGGCAAGATGCCGGCGCTCCCGGGTCAGTGCAGGAAGGGGTTGGGGGCCTCCTGTGGCGCAGGCTTGGGCGCTGCGGCTGGGGCGGGCTTGGATGGCGCCGGTGTCGGGTCGGGGGCTGCGTCCGGGCCTGCGCCCAGGGCACTTGGAGCCGGCCCCGACTCGTCCGTGGCGACGGCCGCCTTGCCGCTCACCGGGCTGATCTGGGGATCGTCCCAGGGCCCGGTGATGCGGTACTGGTAGCGGCCTATGCTGTCGATGGCCCCGCCGGTGACCCGGTCCACCAGGTAGACCGCGGCACCTACCAGGGGCCCGCCGACCACGGCGCTGGCTACGGCCACGCCGGTGCTGATCTTGGGGGTGACGGTGGCGAGCTGGTCGAAGCGCCTGGCCTTGAGGTCGGCCTGCCCGGTCACGGCGATGTCGGCGGCGGGGCCCTGGATCTCGAAGCCGTCGATGCGCGCCTCGCCGCGGGCCAGGGCCAGGTCCCCGATGATGGACTCGAAGCGGTACCCCTGGCCGAACAGGTCGCTGAAGTCCAGGCTGAGGCGCCTTTGCAGGGCGCCGATGTTGAGGATGCCGAGCATGCGCCCGACCCCGGGTTCGACCTTGAGCAGACCCCCGGCCCCGACCTCGAAGGTCATGCGCCCGTCCAGCCCGGCCAGGGCGAAGTCCCCGGGGCCGCCGGGCCAGTCGGCGCTGAGGCTGGCCTTGGCCGGGGCGTGCTCTATGGCGCTGGCGAACTCCAGGCGCCGCAGCAGCTCGCCCAGGTCCGGGGTCTCCCCCTCCAGGGTCAGCCGGGTGACCGGGGCCGCGTCCCCGGCCTGGGTCCAGGCCCCGCTGCCGCTGGCCTTGCCCAGGGGGCCGACCAGGGACAGGGCGGCGATGTCCAGGCCCTCGGGGCGGGGGCGGGCAGTCAGGGTCAGGTGGCCCAGGTCGGTGGTGCCCCAGTCGAGCCGGGCCACCTCCAGGTCCAGGGCCGGGGCTGTGCGCGGGTCGGGGCTGGGCCCAGAAGGTGCGCGCTCCGCCGTCGGCGGTTTCGGGTCCGCCTCGCCGCCGGCCAGGGCCTGGATGTCGAGCCGGCTCAGGCGGGCCACCAGGGGCTGGGCCCTGGGGTCGTCGGGCAGGCGCAGGGTCCCGGTGGCCTGAGCGGACCTCAAGTCGGCGGCCCAGGACCCCTCGGCGCGGGACAGCTTGAGGCCCAGGTCCTCCCAGACCACCCCGCCCAGGGTCAGGCGACCGACCTTGATGTCGGCCCCGCGCAGCGGCCCAGGCCCGGTCTGGCCCCTGCCCTTTCCCTGGGCGCCGGTCAGGGCAGGCCCCTCGCGCCGCCACCAGGTCTGCCAGGCGTCGCCGTCCAGGGCCGGAACATCGACGTTGAGCCAGAGCCCCTCTGCGGCTGGGCCGGGGCGCGGGACCCCGTTGGGGCCGGCCCGGGTGCCGCCCAGGTCGATGCGCCCACCGGTCAAGGCCAGGTCAGGGCTGGGACCGCCATCCCGGGGGCGCCCGGCGCCCGGCTGGGGGGCGAAATCCAGGTGCCCCGCGGCCCCGACATAGGTCGCCTCCAGGGCCAATCCAGTCCCCGGGGTGAGGCGCCCGGCCAGGCGTAAGGGGCCGGCGGCAGCGGCGGTCTTGCCCAGAGGGGCGGGCAGGCGCACCGCCACCCGCTTGAGGTCGGAGGTCAACTCGAAGCCTATGGGCAGGGCCGCCTGGGCCACGTCGGCGTTGCGCAGTTGCAGCTCCAGATCCCAGGTCGGGGTCCCCTGGACCTGGGTCCAGAGGGGGCTCGGAAGCTGGGTGGCCAGGGTCTCCGTGGGCGTGGTCCCCCGGGCCCGCACCCGGGTGCGGCGCTCCGCCGGGTCCCCGGCCCCCAGGGTGGCGATGTCCAGGCGCACCGGGGCCCCCCAAAGCTGTGCCTTGATGCCCTCGGCGGTGAGGCTGTCGGTGTCGAAGGCCAGGGTACCGCTGGGGTCACGCAGATCCACCGGGGTCCCCTTGAGAGCGACCCGCGCCCCGGGGGCCCAGTCCACCCGCCCGTCCAGGCGCAGGGGCAGGCCGCGCTGGAGCGGTGCGCCCAGGTCCAGGTCCAGGCGCATGCCGCCGCTGACATCGAAGGCCTTGGCCAAGGGCCCCAGGCCGCGGGCCAAAGGACTCTCCCGCAGGATGCGCAGCCCGTCGCTCAGGGGGCCTTCCGCGGCGGCGCGCACCTCCAGGGTGCGGGTGTTGAACAGGTCGTCCACCCAGGCGGTGCCGCCGGTGACGGCGCTGTCGTAGATGCGGCCCCGCTCCAGGGCTATGTCCAGGCGCTGGTTGACGAACAGGACCTGGCCGTCGAGTTCGGTGAGGTGGGGCCAGTCGGGGAGGAACTGGATCTCCCCGCCGCGCACGTCGAACACCACCTCCAGGCGCCCCTCCTGGCCGCGGAAGGGGAACTCGTCCACCTGGCCGCGGTAGTGCAAGGCACCGGACGGGACCTGCCCGGCGATCACCGCCTCGTCCAGCCAGTGGACCAGGTCGGGCTTGAGGATGCCCACCGGGATCAGGTCCCGGGCCTTGGACGCATCGCCCTCGCCGAAATGGCCGCGCAGGTCGAGGAAGGGCGCCCCGCCCCCCTTCGGCAGGCACAGGGAGAAGCGGCTGAGGGTGTCCACCGCGAGGTGCTTGGCCGCGAGCCCGCTGGACTCGATGTGCACCCGCCCGTCCGACCCCAGGCGCCAGGCCAGGTCCCCGGCCAGGTGCTCCAGGGCCAGGGGGGCACGCAGGAGCCGGGGCAGGTCGAGTACCAACCCGCTGCCGGCCAGGGTCAGGGAGCCGCCGGTCTGATCGGCGTCGAAGGCGATGTCCAAGCCGCGCACCCCGGGGAAGGGCCCGGCGGCGGCGCTGGTCAGGCCCTGGGCCCGGCCGCGCAGGGCCCAGGTGCCAGTATCGGCGCCGGTGCCAGTTACAGTGCCGGGCTGCGCCGGGTCAGGCCCACCGCCCAGGCGCCAGGCCAAGTCGTGCAGCGCCGCGTCCGGGTGGGCGGCCAACAGGTGGTCGAAGGCATCCAGCCCCTCCAGGGGGAGTAGCCGGGACAGGGCTGGGGCCGCGGCCTGGACCAGGTCCATCACCTGGCCGAGGCGCACCTGGCGCATCCCGCCGCGTAGTTCCCAGGAACCGTCACCCAGGGTTGAGCGGACCAGGGCCAGCTCCGTCGGTGCCCAGGCCGCGGCCCCCTGCTGGACCAGGCTCAGGTTGCGCAGGTCCAGGCGCCAACCTGGAGGTCCGGGCGTCTCGGCCGGGGTCGGTTCATCCGCGACCTGCCGCTGCCACTCCAGGTCGCCGCCCAGGGCGTGCAGCACCAGCCGTTCCGGGGGCCGGCCGGGTGGATCACGGGCCAACTCCAGGTCGGCCAGATCCAAACGCCCCTGGGCCTGGGTGAGGGCGCCGCCCTCCAGGCGGGCCCATGCCTCAAGCCGGGCCCCGCGGGTGGCCAAGCGCAGCCCCTCGGGCAATGGGCTGCGCACCAACGGGGCCAGATTACCCCCGGTGAACGCCAGGTAGGCGCGCCCGCCCCAGCCCCCAGGGACGGCGGCGTCGCCGCTGAGGTCCGCGACCAGGCGCAGGGCGACCTTTGCCCCGTTGAGGGCCTCGGCGCGCAGGGCCAGGCGGTGGCGTTCATCGGCATTGACGACCCAAGCGCTGACCCCGGACAGGACCAGGGGCTGGACGGCACTGCCTTCGTCCACCCAGGTCAGCTCCCCGGCCTCCAAGCGCAGGCCGCCCTGCTGGAGGAAGGCGCTCAGGTCCTCCCCGTCCGACCCATCGCCCTCGCCGATCCCGGCCACCAGCAGGCGCCCGTCGGCCAGGCGGCGCACCAGCAGCCGGGCCCCGATGAGGGTGAGGGCCCCGATCTGGGGTTTGAGGCTACGCAGCGTCGCCGTCAGGTCCAGGTCCAGGCCCAGGCGGTCCAGGGCGAGCTGGGTGTGACCCGTGCCCGGGTCCAGCAGGCGGGCGTCGCGGAAGCGCAGTTGCGGGGTCCAGCCGCGCAGCCGCACCTCCAGGGCCCCGAGCTGGACCTGAAGCCCCAGGCGCTCCCCGACCATGGCCGCAACCTGGCCGCGCAGGCCGTCGGCATAGGGCAGGGCCAGGCGCAGGGCGCCGAGCAGGAGCCCACCCACCAGCACCGTCACCAGGGACCAGGTGAAGGCGCGGGCCAGGGCGGACTTGAACAGGTGGATCATGGGGGAAAGCGA
>DYRB01000320.1 GCA_020718945.1 Lamprocystis purpurea
TCAACTATTCGTTGACGTATTGTCTGTATGTTCACAATGATCGATTGACCGATTCCTTCAAGAATTCGGAAGCCGCTCCCTAGGGTCGCGGGGTCAGGGCTTTCCCTTTTTCCTCGGTCACAAAGGTCTCGCGTATATCGAATCCAAGTGGCCTTGCGCCGAATCCGTCCAGTAAACCTTCACTCCGGGAGACCGTACTTCCTTCTAACCTCGGCTACCTCCGTGACCTTGTCCGACCGACTGTCCTCAAGCCCGCGCTCGATGGCCTCGCGAACGTAGATCTCCTGCATCAAGTCATCCCAGGTAGCATCGGCCCGTAATTGATCCACCAGCCGGTGGGCGTCTTCTTTTCTCACCAGAACGGACATCGCTCACCTCCGAAGGTCAGTTGCAGTCTTGCGCGCCCCGGCGGCATCTGCCGCCACGCGACGCCAGAGCGTCGCGGCCTGCTCCCACGCCGGAGCGTGGGAGCCAGAGCAGCTTGGGAGCCAGAGCAAACCCAGCCTAGCCGCTGCCACTCAGGAAATCCTGTTAATCCTGAAAACCCCTGTTAATCCTGTCCTACTAGCGACAAGCCGCTCGGTGCCCGAAGTCAACCGCCGGGACGGTCGGGCTAAAGCCCGACCTACACCGACCTACAGCCCAACGGGCTCAGCCGTACTTGCGCTCAAACTCCCGCATGAAGTCCACGAGTGCCAGCACGCCGGTCTCGGGCATGGCGTTGTAGATGCTGGCGCGCATGCCGCCCACGGAGCGGTGACCCTTGAGGGTGATCAGGCCCTCGGTCTTGGCCTCGGCGAGGAAGGTGTCGTCCAGTTCCGGCTTGGCCAGGGTGAAGGGGACATTCATCCAGGAACGCGCCTCCGGGTCCACCGGGTTGGCGTAGAAGCTGGATACGTCGATGGTCTCGTAGAGCAGTTCGGCCTTGCGCTCGTTGATCACCGCCATGGTATCCAGGCCGCCCATGTCCTTGAGCCACTTGAAAACCAGCCCCGCCAGGTACCAGGCATAGGTGGGCGGGGTGTTGTACATGGACCCCTCCTTGGCGTGGATGGCGTAATCGAACATGGTCGGGGTGCCGGGGATGGTCTGTCCGATCAGGTCGTCGCGCACTATCACAATCGTGAGCCCGGCCGGGCCTATGTTCTTCTGGGCCCCGGCGTAGATGAGCCCGAAGCGGGAGACCTCGATGGGACGCGACAGCAGGGTGGAGGACATGTCCGCCACCAGGGGCTTGTCGCCGACCTCCGGGACATAGGGGAACTCCACGCCCTCGATGGTCTCGTTGGGGGTGTAGTGGACATAGGCGGCGTCCGAGGTCAACTTCAGGTCCGCCTGGGCCGGGACCCGGGTGAACTTGCTCGCCTCGGTGGTGGCCGCGACGTTGACGGCGCAGTAGCGCTTGGCCTCGGAAATGGCCTTCTTGGACCAGGCCCCGGTGTTGATGTAATCGGCCCGCTCGCCCCCGCGCAGCAGGTTCATGGGGACCATGGCGAACTGGGACGAGGCCCCGCCCTGGAGGAACAGGACCTTGTAGTTGTCCGGGATCTCCAGGACCTCCCGCAGGTCGGCCTCGGCCTGGGTGGCGATGGACATGAAGTCCTTGCCGCGATGGCTCATCTCCGCCACGCACATGCCGCTCTTGTGCCATTCCAGCATCTCCTCCTGGGCCTGACGCAGAACGGGCTCCGGCAGCATGGCCGGACCGGCACTGAAGTTGTATGCACGAGCCATTTGACTGACGCTCCTCACTGACCGTTGAAGGTTACTCGGTGTCCGAATCTGAATCTGAATCGGCATCGAGGTCGGAATCGGGATCTGCATCTGCATCTGCATCCGGGTCGCCGTCGCCGGGCTCCCCCTGCCCGGGCTCCGGTGCCGGCCCGGGCCTAGCCCCGGCCAGGTTCCCAGCGGCCTCGGCGTCCTCGTCCAGACCGACGATGCGCTCGATGCTGGACAGGCGCTCACCCTCGCCGATGGCGATGAGCTTGACACCCTGGGTGTTGCGCCCAAGCACGGAGATTTCGCTCACCGGGGTGCGCACCAGGGTGCCGCCGACGGTAATCAGCATGATCTCGTCGTCGGGCTTGACCAGGGTGGCGCCGACCTGCTCGCCGTTGCGCTCGGAGCAACTGATGGACAGCACCCCCTTGCCGCCGCGGCCCTTGGTGGGGAACTCCTCCACCGGGGTGCGCTTGCCGTAGCCGTTCTCGGTGACCGTGAGCACGGTGCCGGGGCCGGCGACCACGAGCGAAATGACCCGCTGCCCGTCCTCCAGGGTGACGCCACGCACCCCCTGGGTGTCGCGCCCGGTGGGACGGACGTCGGACTCGCGGAAGCGCACCGCCTTGCCGGCGGAGGTGAAGAGCATCAGCTCCTGGTGCCCGTCGGTGAGGTCCACGCCGATGAGGAAGTCGTCCTCCGCCAGGTTGATGGCGATGATGCCCCGGGACAGGGGCCGGGAGAATTCGCTCAGCGGCGTCTTCTTGACCGTGCCCTTGCTGGTGGCCATGAAGACATAGAGCCCGGCCTCGTAGGCGCGCACCGGCAGCACGGCGCTGATGCGCTCCCCGGGCTCCAGGGGCAGCAGGTTGACGATGGGCCGGCCGCGGGCCACCCGCCCGGCCTGGGGCAGTTCGTAGACCTTGAGCCAGTAGACCCGGCCGCGGCTGGAGAAGCACAGCACGGTGTCGTGGGAGTTGGCCACGAACAGCTTGTCGATGAAGTCCTCGTCCTTGGTGGTCGCCGCCGCCTTGCCCTTGCCGCCGCGGCGCTGGGCCTGGTATTCGTTCAGCGGCTGGGCCTTGACGTAGCCGGCGTGGGACAGGGTGACCGCCACGTCCTCCGGGGCTATCAGGTCCTCCAGGGTCAGGTCCATGTGATCGGCGACGATCTCGCTGCGGCGCGGGTCGGCGTACTGGTCGCGGATGGCCTCCAACTCCTCGCGGATCACCTTCATGAGCTGATCGGTACTGGAGACGATGTTGAGCAGCCGGGCGATGTTGAGCAGGATCTCCTCGAACTCGCCGAGGATCTTGTCCTGCTCCAGGCCGGTGAGCTTTTGCAGTCGCAGGTCCAGGATCGCCTGGGCCTGGGTCTCGCTCAGGCGGTAACCGTCCTCGACCATGCCGAAGCCCGCGGGCAGGTCGTCCGGGCGGGTGTCCCGGGCCCCGGTGCGCTCCAGCATGGCGTTGACCGCGCCCGGGTCCCAGACCCGCCCCACCAGCCCGGCCTTGGCCTCCGCCGGGCTGGCGGCGGCGCGGATCAGGGCTATGACCTCGTCGATGTTGGCCAGGGCGACCGCCTGACCCTCCAGGATGTGGGCACGTTCCCGGGCCTTGCGCAGCTCAAACAGGGTCCGGCGGGTCACCACGTCGCGCCGATGGCGCAGGAAGTATTCCAGGAACTGCTTGAGGTTCAGGGTGCGCGGCTGGCCGTCCACCAGGGCGACCATGTTGATGCCGAACACCGACTGCAACTGGCTGTGCTGATAGAGGTTGTTCAGCACCACGTCGGCGATCTCGCCGCGCTTCAGGTCGAAGACCACGCGCATGCCGTCCTTGTCGGACTCGTCGCGCATCTCCGCGATGCCCTCGACCTTCTTCTCCTTCACCGCCTCGGCGATGCGCTGGAGCATGCGCGCCTTGTTGACCTGGTAGGGGATCTCGGTGACGACGATGGACTCGCGGCCACCGGCCTTCTCGGTCTCGATGTGGGAGCGGGCCCGCAGTACCACCCGCCCGCGCCCGGTGCGGTAACCCTCGCGCACCCCGCGGATGCCGTTGATGATGGCGGCGGTGGGGAAGTCCGGGGCCGGGATGTACTGCATCAGGTCATCGACGGTGAGGTCCGGGTCCTCGATCAGGGCCAGGCAGCCGTTGCAGACCTCGCGCAGGTTGTGCGGCGGTATGTTGGTCGCCATGCCCACCGCGATGCCTGAGGAGCCGTTCACCAGCAGGTTGGGGATGCGGGCGGGCAGGACCGTGGGCTCCTGCTCCTTGTTGTCGTAGTTCGGGACGAAATCGACGGTCTCCTTGTCGATGTCCTCCAGCAGGGCCCCGGCGATCTGGGACATGCGGCACTCGGTATACCGATAGGCCGCTGGGGGGTCGCCGTCCACCGAGCCGAAGTTGCCCTGGCCGTCGATGAGCATATAGCGCAGGGAGAAGGGCTGGGCCATGCGCACCAGGGCGTCGTAGGTCGCCGTGTCGCCGTGGGGGTGGTACTTGCCGAGCACGTCGCCGACCAC
>DYRB01000321.1 GCA_020718945.1 Lamprocystis purpurea
ATCGGTCCCGTCGCCCCCACGGCACGCCGCGCCACCTGGTCTGTCGCGGTGTCCGGGGCCTGGCGAAAAAGGGCCCGCCTGTCGAGACCGCGTTCCGGCTGCTGTGCGGCAGCCTGGTGGGCGCGCCGCCAGGCGATAGGGTCCAGGGGAATCACCATCAGTAGGGCCAGATCTCGCGCCTCGACCAGCCGCTGCGCCGCGGCCAAGTGGGTGCCCATGGGCGTCGCGCCCTCCCCGCCGGCAGGTGCGGCACTCGCCGAGGCTGATCATCAGCCGGGTGGCCCTGCTGCGGCGCAGGGCCGGCAACTCGCGCAGGCCCAGGGGGCGTGCAGGCAGGGCAGGACCCCGGACTCGCCGAGGCGCGGCACAGCGGGGGCGCGGGCGGCAGAGGCGCTGGGCGTCGGCGACCCAAGACTGTGGCAATCAGGCCGCTCTTGTCCTTGCAGGCGATTTCGCAGGCGCGACAGCCGATGCTGTCGAGCTTGTTGTGCACGAAGCCGAGCTGGACCGTCCTCTCCTCGTCCCGACTTAGAACTCGCCCGTCGCGCCCGCCGTCATAATGGCAAGCATCGACTGGTTGCCCTCGTAACACCGCTCTGCGGTGTTACGCATCTCCCAGGCGCTTGGCGCCCCCGGGATCGCCAGGGAGTCGGCGCGGAGCGCCGCACCGATGGGTGACACCGCGGAGCGGTGTCACCAGATCATAGATGGGTGACACCAGATCAAGCTGCGCCTCCGGCAGGCAGGCTCACCCCAGCCGCAGCAGATAGTCCGCCAGCAGCGGGATGCCGGGGCCGCCGTCGTCGGTGATCAGGCCGCGACGCAGCAGCCAGCGGCGGGTGGCGGGGTCCAGGTCCTTGACCCACGGGTCGGCCTAGCCCGAGGCCACTGCCACGGCGAACCCGTCCAACACCGCCCGCGCGGCCGGTAGCGTGCTCCGGACTATCCAGTCCAGATACCCAGACCCGGCGCGGTCGAGCACCTGGGGCAGCACCGCCGCACAATCGCCGACCTCCGCGACCCGCCGCCCCTCCCCGTTCAGGCGCTCGACGATTAACTGCCCGAACAACTGGGTGAGCTGCGCGTGCTGCTGGTCCGGGATCAGGGTCAGTTCCGCCCCTCGCAGGTAGCGCCCGACCTCTTGCAGGGCGATGAAGGTCCCGTCCGCGCTGTCCGGGTCCGGCAGCCAGTCGCGGCGATCAGGGCCGCTGTGTCCATGGCGACCACCGCTGGGATGGGTGGAGACCAGTCTGGGGACCCGTCCACTACCGGGCAAGTTGCCGCGGCGCTCTTCGGGCTGGGCGCGGCCCGGGCCATTCACTCAACGGATCGGTTGAATGAACGCTTGGGATGTGCCAGTATTCGGCCATCCCAACCCGGCCCAACCCGGCCCAGCCCGGCCCGACCGGACCGCCCCAGACCCGAGACCCACCCCATGGAGCACTTCGAGAGCCTAGTCCAGGCCCAAGAGCCGGCCATCCGCCTCGGCGCCTTCTTGGGCATCTTCGCCCTCATGGCCCTGTGGGAACTGGCCGCCCCGCGGCGGGCCTTAACCGTCTCCAAGGCCCTGCGCTGGGGGAGCAATCTGGGGCTGGTGGTGCTGAACACCGTCCTGATGCGCCTGCTGTTCCCGGTGGCCGCCGTGGCCATGGCGGGCCTGGCAGAGGCCCAGGGCTGGGGGCTGCTCAATCGCTTCGATCTGCCGGCGGTGATCCTGTTTGAAGTCATCCTGAGCGGCATGGCCCTATTCAACCACGCCAATGTGCGCCTGCCTTTGGGGCTGGACCGGCGGCTGCGCTGGGTGCTGGTGACCCCGGACATGCACCGGGTGCACCACTCGGTGGAGGCCGACGAGACCAACTCCAACTTCGGCTTCAATCTCTCGATCTGGGACCGGCTGCTGGGGACCTACCGTGACCAGCCCAGGGCCGGGCACGAGGCCATGACCCTCGGCATCGACGACCACCGCGACCCGCGGGAGGTGGACCTTCTGCCGGGGATGCTGGCCCTCCCGTTCAGGGGCGAGGTCAGGGATGGCGTACAGGCAGGGGACGCGGGGGCAGCTTCCGGCTTAGTCGCCAGGGACGGCGGACATGCCGTGAAGGCGGCGCCTAGCCGCGACCGGGTAATGCGGTGGTCCCCGGGCTCGCTGCGCTTCGCCCGGTCGCGCCGAGGCGGCGCTCCCACGGTGCTTCCGACCTCGGCGCCAAACGATGGTCACGAATGTGGAATTGCTGACGAGCCGGGAGGTCCGCGGTGAAGCCCCTGTCGCGCGTCCTGTTGGGCCTGGTCCTGGTCGCCGGCTTGGGCCTGGCCCTGACCTACCGCGACCAACTCGACTCAGAGGCCCTGACCGACTGGGTCGCCTCCGCCGGTGCGGCGGGGCCCCTGGTCTTCATGGGGGTCTATGCCGTTGCCACCGTCCTGTTCCTCCCTGGGTCGGTCCTGACCCTGCTGGGCGGGGCCCTGTTCGGCCCGGTCTGGGGGACCCTCTACAACCTGCTCGGGGCCACCCTGGGGGCGGCGCTGGCCTTCCTCATCGCCCGGTATCTGGCGGGGGACTGGGTGCAGGGCCGTACCGCCGGACTCCTGAAGCGCCTGGTCCAGGGGGTGGAGGCGGAGGGGTGGCGCTTCGTCGCCTTCACCCGGCTGGTGCCGATCTTCCCCTTCAACCTGCTGAACTATGCCCTCGGGCTGACCCGCATCCCCTTCGCGAGCTACCTGTTGGCGACCCTGGTGTTCATGCTGCCCGGGGCCCTCGCCTACACCTACCTGGGCTTCGTCGGGAGGGAGGCGGTGGCAGGGGGCGAGGGCCTGATCCGGGAGGGCCTGATCGCCCTGGCCCTGCTGGCGGCGGTGGCCTTCCTGCCGCGGCTGGTGGGGCGGCTGCGCCAAGGGCCCATGCTGCCCGTCGAAGACCTCAAGCGCCGCCTGGACGCGGGCGAAGACCTGCTGCTGCTGGACGTGCGCACCGCCGCGGACTTCGTCGGCGAGCAGGGTCATATCGCCGCGGCGACGAACATCGCCCTGGAGGACCTGCCCGGGCGCATCGAGTCGCTCGAGGCGGACCTGGAAAGGCCCATAGCACTCATCTGCCGCACCGACCGCCGCTCGGCCCAGGCGGCGGCCCTGCTCGCCCGCCGCGGCTTCGCGGAGGTGCATGTGATTTCGGGCGGCATGACCGCCTGGCGGGCTTTGGGTTGGCCCGTCGAAGGCCCCCATCCCCAACCGCAAACCGGAGTAGTAGCACCATGAAGGCCCTGTTCATCCTCAACGATCCCCCCTATGGCACCGAGCGCAGCTTCAACGGGCTGCGTCTGGCCAAGGCCCTGGCGGGCAAGGGGGCGGAAGTCACCGTCTTCCTCATGGCCGATGCGGTGGCCTGCGCCAAGGCCGGCCAGAAGGTCCCCCAGGGCTACTACAACCTGGAGCTGATGACCAAGGCCATTGCCCGCTCCGGCGAGGTCCTGCTGTGCGGGACCTGCATGGACGCCCGCGGCATCGCCGATGCCGAATTGGTGGAAGGCGCGCGGCGCAGCACCATGGACGAGTTGGCCGAATGCACCCTGGGGGCGGACCGGGTGCTGGTGTTCTGAGGGGTCCGCCATGCTCGATACCCTGGAGCGGCTGCGTCCATCAAGCTTCCCCGCCCTGCGCCGGGGCGCCCTGGACACCTTGCAGGTCAACCTGGGCTACCGCTGCAACCAGAGTTGTCTGCACTGCCATGTGGCCGCGTCTCCTGGCCGGACGGAAGCGATGTCGTCGGATACGCTGGGGCTGGTCATAGAGGCCCTGGATCGACTGGCCGTCACGACCCTGGACATCACCGGCGGGGCGCCGGAGCTGCACCCGGGCTTCCGCAGGCTGGTGGGCGAGGCCCGCGCCCTGGGCCTGCGGGTCTTAGACCGCTGCAACCTGTCGGTCCTGCTGGAGCCCGGCCAGGGCGACCTGGCCGCCTTCCTGGCCGCCAACGCCGTCGAGCTGGTGGCCTCGCTGCCCTGTTATCTGGAAGAGAACGTCGATGCCCAGCGCGGCGACGGGGCCTTCGCCCGGAGCCTGGCCGGGCTGCGCCTGCTCAACGCGCTGGGCTACGGCACCCCCGGCAGCGGTCTCGACCTGGCCCTGGTCTACAACCCTCAAGGCGCTGACCTGCCCCCGCCCCAGTGCGGCCTGGAGTCGGACTACCGGCGGGTGCTGGGGGAGCGCTACGGCATCCGCTTCAACCGGCTGCTGACCCTGGCCA
>DYRB01000322.1 GCA_020718945.1 Lamprocystis purpurea
GCATCGCAATTTGCAAATTGCGTTTTGCAGTGCAGTTGGCGGATTCGCGAAAAGCCTGGCCCTTCGGGCTGCACCCCATCCGCGGGGGGCGTCCAGGGCCTGGCGCCACCGCTGCGGGGCCTGTACCTGATCCCCCTCCGATTCTGCATACCCTCCCCCTGGTAATTTCACTAACCGATTGATCTCTAGTGCAGTGCCCGATTGTGGGCCGCCTGCCAGCGTCCGCGTCCCGCCTTGACCAACGACCTCTCCGTTTGAACCCGCTGACCTCGCCCTCGTTGTGGCCTGGAACTTGCTTAAGGCAGGCCAGACGACCAGCGCGCTGTGTGCTGGGTCTCTTCGACCTTCGTACAGAGAGGAAACCACCATGTTGCCGCAGAGCACCAGTGCCCCTGGACCCCTCGGGTCCAGTCCGGGCCGGATCGCCGGGAGTCCCGACACCCATCCCAGGGCCCGCCGTCTCGGCTGGTTCCTGGGTTTGCTCGTTGCGGTGACGAGCCCGTTGGCCCTGGCCACCGGCACCAGCGGCGGTTCCGGCAACAGTTGCGGTACCGGGGCCATCCGCGGTGCGATCTGCGGCCTGGCCACAGTGGACGGCAACACCTCTGAGTGGAACCTCAGCAAGGACCTGTTTGCGAAGATGTACGAGGCGGGCCAGCCGTCCAAGACCCAGCTCGCGACCTCTTACATGCGCTATGACGCCGATGCCGGTCGCGCCTACGTCCTGGTGCTGACCACCAGCGGCCGTGTGGCGGACCAGAGCGCCGCAGACGCCTGGGTCAAGGTCTACGACCTGTCCAGCGCCACCCAGGTGGACGGCGACGATCAGTCCTTCGCCTGGGTCTACTCCAACGGCAAGCTCGTCGGCTACGAGGCGTCCTTCGCCCTGGCCGAGGGGACCTATGCGAAGGCCGAGATCCACCTGTCCGCGGACGGCGGCAAGACCGCCTCCACCGGCAAGAAGACCGGCAGCCCGGTGGGCATCTCCACCCCCGCGGACTGTGACACGGGCGGTGACCCGACCCCGAACTGCGCCAACCAGACCGCCGACGTCGATGGCGCCTACGGCGAGTGGGACCTGGGCAAGGACTTCGCTGCCCGCATGTTCAAGGACGGCAATCCGTCCCTGACCCACTTCTCCAACCTGTACCTGCGCTGGGACGGCGCCACCGGGACCGGCTATGCCCTGGTCCTGGCCCAGCCCGGCTACACGGTCAAGGACTATGCCCCCTGGAACTTCATCAAGGTCCAGGGGACCGATGTGGTCAATGCCAGCAGCGGCGACAACGGCACGGCCCCGGACTTCAAGTGGGTCTACCAGGACGGCCAGCTCATCGGCTACGAGGCGTCCTTCGCCCAGGCCGATGCCTCCATTTATGACCTCTTCGCCCAGGTCAAGATCGTCAGCGGCAGTACCCACTTCAAGTCCTCCACCGGGACCATCGACTACACCAGCGAGTGCGACGATCCGACGACGCCCCCGGGCATCGTCTTCCAGCAGGACCCGGTCACCGGCAAGGTCTGCTTCCAAGCCGAGGCCTACAGCAACAAGATCGCCGCCCTGGGCCGCGACTGGATCGCGGACACCAGCGCCGTGGCCGCCGGTTCCAACGGTGGGGACATGATCGCCTCCCCGGACAGTGGCACCAACAAGACCAGCGGCTTCGCCCCGGCGAACTCCCCGCGCATGGACTACCCGGTCAACTTCGTCAAGACCGGCACCCACTACTTCTGGGCCCGGGTCTACGGCGCCAACGACAGCAGCAACAGCCTCCACGCCGGCCTCAACGCCGCCGAGGTCGCTGACCTGAAGGGCATCCACATCACCGACACCGCCCAGTGGACCTGGGTGGACGGGCGCGCCTTCACCATCGGTACCGCGGGGCAGAAGACCCTGAACCTGTGGATGCGCGAGGACGGCACCCGCATTGATGAGGTCTGCATCACCAACGACGCCTCCTTCGACCCCAATGGCGGCGGCAACGAGCCCCCGCCCAGCGACGGCAACGCCACCTGTGCGGCGGCCAATGTCGACGGCGCCATCGGCGAGTGGGACCTGACCAATGACTTCTTCGGCCAGATGCACACCGACGGCAATGCCGCCAGTGCCTACCTGTCGAACCTGTATGTCCGCTACGACGCGGCCAACAAGACCGTCTACCTGCTGACCCTGACCGCCAATGGCCTGGACGCGGTCAACTACGCCCCCTGGAACTTCGTCATGCTGGGCGGCAACAACGTGGTCAACGCCAATACCGGTGACAACAACGCGGCACCCGATTTCAAGTGGGTCTACCAGGGCACCAAGCTGGTTGGCTATGAGGCCTCCTTCAAGGCCGACGCCGGCACCTATGCCGACTTCGTCGCCCAGCTCAAGGTCGATGACGCCGGTGGTACCCATCGCAAGTCCCGCAACCCCGAGACCCAACTGGTCCTGATCTGCGGCACCACCCCGGTGCTGGGCTCCATCGGCGACACCATCTTCGCCGACGCCGACGGCAACGGGACCCAGGGCACCGGCGAGACCGGCATTGCCGGCGTCACCGTCACCCTGACCCTGCCGAACGGCACCACCCGCACCGCGGTGACCGATGCCAACGGGGCCTACAAGTTCACCGGCCTGGCGGCCGGGGCCTACACCGTCACGGTTAGCGCCGGCACCGGCACCCCGCTGGCGGGCTGGACCAATACCGCCGACCCGGACGGCGTCAACAACAGCAGCACCAGCCTGACCCTGGGTGCCGGCGAGAACAACCTGGTCCAGGACTTCGGCTACAAGCCCCCGGCGGGCGGCCTGTGCACCGACAAGGCGGCGGTTGACTTCGAAGGCTTTGCGGCCGGCACCGTCATCACCACCCAGATCCCGGGCATGACCATCAGCGCCACCGGCGGTGTGGGCAAGGCCATGATCTTCGACACCGCTACCCCCACCGGCGGCGACACCGATCTCAAGACCCCTGGCTACCACGCCAGCAACACCGTCGCCCTGGGCAAGGTCCTGATCGTTGCCGAGAACAACACCACCCCGGATGACAACGCCAACGGCGGCACCCTGCGCTTCCAGTTCGCCGAGGCCCAGTCGGTCACCTCCGTGCGTCTGCTCGACATCGAGGAGACCGGCGGCACCATCACCGCCATCCGTGCCAATGGCACCAGCGTGGTGAAGAGCATCCCCGCCAAGGGCGACAACAGCGTCCAGAGCGTCGCGGTCGATGCCGCCGACGTGGTTGAACTGAAGGTGTACCTGAAGGGCAGCGGGGCTGTGGCCGAGGTCGTGCTGTGTGCCCCAGAGGTCGTCCTCGGGTCCATCGGCGACACCATCTTCCTGGACACCGACGGCAATGGCAGCCAGGGCAGCGGCGAGCCGGGCATCGACGACGTTGATGTAACCCTCACCAAGTCCGACGGCAGCTCCGTCACCCTGACCACCACCAACGGCGGCAAGTACCTGTTCACCGACCTTCCGGCGGGCAGCTACACCGTCACCGTCGCCACCGGCGCCGGCACCCCGCTGGCCGGGTACAGCAACACCGCCGACCCCAATAGCGGCTTCGACAGCACCGCGACCCTGACCCTGAGCGCCGGCCAGAACAACCTGGTCCAGGACTTCGGTTACCAGCCCGCGTCCGGGGTTTGCGGCGCGTCCTTTGTGGACGGCAACTACTCCGAGTGGGACCTTTCCGCCGACCTGTACGCCAAGATGTATGAGGCTGGTAACAGCACCAAGAGCCACTTGGCGAATTTCTACTTCCGCTACGACTCCGCCACCGGCACGGCCTATGCCCTGGTTCTGGCCACCGCCGGACATGTCGCTGATCTCAGCGCGCAGGACGCCTGGGTGAAGATCTATAGCTTGGGCCAATCCCCGGTCGTGGACGGCAACTCCCAGACCTTCAAGTGGGTCTACCAGAACGGCGTCCTGATCGGTTACGAGGCGTCCTTCCCGCTCGTCGCCGGAACCTACGCCGAGGTGGAGATCCACCTGTCTGTGGACGGCGGCAAAACCGCGTCCACGGGTAAGAAAGTCGCCAAGCCCATTGCCCTGACCACCCCAACCGGCTGTCAGCCGATTCTGGGCTCCATCGGCGACCGTGTGTGGCGCGACAACGACGCCGACGGCGTGCAGGACACGGGCGAGCCCGGCATTGCCGGCGTGACCGTCACCCTGACCAAGTCGGACAGCACCACCGTCACCGCCACCACCGATGGCAACGGCGAGTACCTGTTCCC
>DYRB01000323.1 GCA_020718945.1 Lamprocystis purpurea
GGGCGGCACGAAAAGCAGACAAGCGGAGCTGGCTCAGTTTGTCGAGCAGGGGTTGGGTCAACATAGGCTACCTCCTTATTGATAGTAGGCTTGGCCACGGATGTTTTCGTGGGTATCTGGCACGACGGCCGATGATTCATCGGGCTCGACCTGGTCGAGCAGCGGCGCCGCCTGAGCGCCCCCGTTGCCTGAGCGCATCGACCGGTCTTGGGCGGGACCCCGGCCTGCGCCGGGTGGAGCACGGACCCGGCTTGCCCCGGGTCTCCGCCTGCCCTACTCTGGTCCAAACCAGACCAGCGCTGACCAGCGGAGCCCCTGCACCATGCCAACCCTGAATATCCTGGAGGCCAAGACCCACCTCTCGCGTTTGGTGGAGCAAGTGGAGACCGGGGCGGAGGCGGAGATCGTCATCGCACGCAACGGGCGGCCGGCGGCCCGGCTGGTGCCGCTGGCTGCACGCACGACGCAACGGCGCATTGGGGTCGCCAAGGGGCAGTTCACGGCCCCGCGGGACATCGACGCATCCAATGCCGACGTGGCCGACCTGTTCCTGAGCGACCAAGCCCCATGAGGCTGTTGCTGGATACCCACATCGCTCTGTGGGCCCTGACCGACGACCCACGCCTCTCGGCCCGGGCCAGGGCCCTGATCGAGGATCCGGCCAACCAGGTGGCGGTAAGCGCGGCGAGCGTCTGGGAGATTGCCATTAAGCACGCCCTGGGGCGGGGCGATATGCCGATCCCCGGCGAGGCAGCCTTGGAGTGGTTTCGGCAGGCCGGCTACGACCTGCTGCCGGTGACCCCGCAGCATGCCGCGGCGGTGGAGACCCTGCCGGACCATCACCGCGACCCCTTCGACCGCTTGCTGGTCGCCCAGGCCGCGACCGAACCCATGCGACTGATTACCCGGGACCCTTTGGTAGCCCGTTACGGCGGTGGTGTGATTCAGGTCTGAGGGGGCAGCGCTGCCGTCCCTTGCCCGTAGGTCTGGTGGGTTCGGGTCGGCCTATTGCGGCCCCCCGGCGCCCCAATCCCTCAGCGCTCCCGCCGCACCATGTAGTCGGCCACCCAGCGCAGCGGGTCGGCCCCTGGGCCCAGATCGGCGAGACAGCCCAGGGCCTCTCCGATCAGCCCCTCCGCCGCCTCCCGGGCTGGACCCAGGCCCATCAGGGCGGGGTAGGTCGCCTTCTCCTGGGCCTGGTCCTTGCCGCTGGTCTTGCCGATGACGGCGGCGTCGCCCTCCACGTCGAGGATGTCGTCGCGGATCTGGAAGGCCAGCCCCAGGCACTTGGCGTAGCGGTCGAGCCGTTCGGCCACCTGGGGTGCCAGGTCGGGCTTGGCCAGGGTGGCCATGCGCACCCCGGCGCGGATCAGGGCGCCGGTCTTGTGGATGTGGATGGCCTCCAGCATGGCCAGGTCCGGGGCCTGGGACTCGGCGGCCAGGTCCATGGCCTGGCCCCCGGCCATGCCCCGGGAGCCGCTGGCCCGGGCCAGGGTGGCGACCATGGCGACCCGGACCGCGGCGGGCAGGGCCTCGTCCAGGGCCAGGACCTGGAAGGCCAGGGTCTGGAGGGCATCGCCCACCAGGATGGCGGTGGCCTCGTCGAAGGCCTTGTGGCAGGTCAGGCGCCCGCGGCGCAGGTCGTCGTCGTCCATGGCCGGCAGGTCGTCGTGGACCAGGGAGTAGGCATGGATCAGCTCGACGGCGCAGGCGGCGCTGTCCACCACCTGGGGGTCCAGGTCTATTGCCCGGGCGGTGGCGTAGATCAGGGTGGGGCGGATGCGCTTGCCGGCCCCCAGGGCCGCATAGCGCATGGCCGAGTGCAGCCGGGCCGGGTGTATGTCGGCGGCGGGGAGGCTGCGCTCCAGGGCCGCCTGGCAGCGCCCCTGACCCAGGTTCAGGAACTCGCGCAGTTGGGCCTCAGACATGGCTCGCGGGTCCTGGGGCGAAGGGCTCCGGCTGGGCCCCCTCGGCGCCGCTGGTGAGGATGCGGACCTTTTGCTCCGCCGCGTCCAGGGCGCTCTGGCAGGTGCGGGTGAGCAGGACCCCGCGCTCGAAGGCGGTCAGGGACTGTTCCAGGGTCAGATCGCCCCGCTCCAGCGTATCCACCAGGGCCTCGAGCTCGGCCAATTGCTGCTCGAAGCCGGGCTGGGTCAGGTCTGGATCTGAGGGGGGATTGGGCGTCGGGGGTACGGTGCGGGATTTCATCGGGTTTGTATCAGCCTCTCCGGGTACGGTAACTTAAGCGGGCCCGGTGGGCAATGCGCAGCCCCGCTCAACACCATCTGGGCACCCCCGTCGGCCCCAACCCTGAGGAACCATCCACCTGCCATGAGCGGCACCTACGACGCCTCCGCCATAGAGGTCTTGAGCGGTCTGGACCCGGTGCGCAAGCGCCCGGGCATGTACACCGATACCACCAGGCCCAACCACCTGGCCCAGGAGGTCATAGACAACAGCGTGGACGAGGCCCTGGCCGGCCATGCCCGCAAGATCGCCGTGGTGCTGTTCGCCGACGGGTCGCTCCAGGTCAGCGACGACGGCCGCGGCATGCCCGTGGACATGCACCCGGAACAGGGCCTGCCCGGGGTCGAGGTGATCCTGACCAAGCTCCACGCCGGGGGCAAGTTCTCCTCGGACAACTACCGCTTCTCCGGCGGCCTGCACGGGGTCGGGGTGTCGGTGGTCAATGCCCTGTCCAAGCACCTGGAGGTCTGGGTGCGGCGCAACGGCAAGGAATACAACATGGCCTTCGCCGGGGGCGACAAGTCCTCCGACCTGGAGGAGATCGGCACTGTCGGCCGTCCCGGGTCGGCTCCTGCCTCCTCCCGGGACTTCCACTTCCCTGTGGGGCGCAACAATACGGGTACGACCCTGCGCTTCTGGCCCGACCCCAAGTATTTCGATACCCCCAAGTTCGCCACTCGCCCCCTGACCCATTTGTTGCAGGCCAAGGCGGTGCTCTGCCCTGGGCTGGAGGTCTCCTTCCGCGACGAGACCACCGGCGAGGAGCAGTCCTGGTGCTACCAGGACGGGCTCAAGGACTACCTGGCCCAGTCCCTGGCCGGGCTGGAACTGATCCCCGCCGAGCCCTTCGTCGGCAACCTGGAGTCCGCCAACGAGGGCGCGTCCTGGGCCCTGGCCTGGCTGCCAGAGGGCGGTGACCCCATCGCCGAGAGCTACGTCAACCTGATCCCTACGGTCCAGGGCGGGACCCATGTCAACGGGCTGCGCACCGGGCTCACCGAGGCGGTGCGGGAGTTCTGCGAATTCCGCAACCTGCTCCCCCGCGGGGTCAAGCTGGCCCCGGAGGACGTCTGGGCCCGCTGCGCCTACATCCTCTCCGTCAAGCTCCTGGAGCCCCAGTTCTCCGGACAGACCAAGGAGCGGCTGTCCTCCCGGGAGTGCGCCGCCTTCGTCTCCGGGGTGGTGAAGGACGCCTTCAGCCTGTGGCTCAACCAGCACACAGGGGAGGGCGAGCGCATCGCGGATCTGGCCATCGGGGCCGCCCAGGCGCGGCTGCGGGCCGGGCGCAAGGTCATCCGCAAGAAGATCACCCAGGGCCCGGCCCTGCCCGGCAAGCTGGCGGACTGCACCGCCAGCGACCCGGAGCGCAGCGAACTGTTCCTGGTGGAGGGCGACTCCGCCGGCGGCTCCGCCAAGCAGGCCCGGGACCGGGAGTTCCAGGCCATCATGCCCCTGCGTGGCAAGATCCTGAACACCTGGGAGGTGGACCCGGCAGAGGTGCTGGGCTCCCAGGAGGTCCACGACATCGCCGTGGCCATTGGCGTAGACCCGGCCAGCGACGACCTGACCCGGCTGCGCTTCGGCAAGGTGTGCATCCTGGCCGACGCCGACTCCGACGGGGCCCATATCGCCACCCTGCTCTGCGCCCTGTTCCTCAAGCACTTCCCGCGCCTGGTGGGGGAGGGGCATGTCTACGTGGCCATGCCGCCGCTGTACCGCATCGACGTGGGCAAGCAGGTCTACTATGCCCTCGATGACGCCGAGCGCCAGGGGGTGCTCGACCGCATCGCCGCCGAGAAGATCAAGGGCAAGGTCAATGTGCAGCGCTTCAAGGGCTTAGGCGAGATGAACCCGATGCAACTGCGCGAGACTACCATACACCCGGACACCCGCCGCCTGGTCCAGCTCACGGTGGAGGACGGCGAGGTCAGCAGCGCCCTCATGGACATGCTCCTGGCCAAGAAGCGCGCCTCGGACCGCCG
>DYRB01000324.1 GCA_020718945.1 Lamprocystis purpurea
TACCCGCCACTTCAATGACTTGGCCATCCCCAACAGCTAATGCAGACAGAGCCTTGCTTTATTTGGTGGGCGCAGGTGGGATCGAACCACCGACCCCTGCCGTGTGAAGGCAGTGCTCTCCCGCTGAGCTATGCGCCCGATTTGAGGGGCGAGAGTTTAGCCAGCCTGAGGGGGGGCCGTCAAATTGCTGGCTGGCCAAGCGGGCCAAGGGCGGCCTCACGCAGGCCGGCGAGTATGGCCTCGGCGTGGCGCAGGGGAAGAGAGTAGTGACCCTCGTCCGGGACGAAGCGCGCACGGCATCCGGGCAGGTGGGCCTGGTACCAGTGGCCGTGGGCGACGGGGACCATGCCGTCGTCCTCGCCGTGCCACAGGTCGATGGGCAGGCTGAGGGACTCCAGGGGTATGCCCCAGGGCCTGGTGTAGAGCAGCAGGTCGCGTCTGGCCCCGTAGGCGCCGTCGCGCATGGCGTCGGCCACGGTGCGGTTGAGGACGGCGCGGGTCCCAGGCCGGGCCAACTCGGTGCGGTCCACCGGCGGTGCGTTCAGGGTGCGCAGGTGGTCGAGGGTCTCGGGCCAGTGGGCGAGGAAACCGGCGGTGAGTCCGCCGAAGGCGAAGTAGGTCAGGCCCGGGACCTGCTGGGCCAGGGTCAGGTTGAGCCAGGCTGGCCAGGCCATTTCCGACATGCGCTCGGCCTCATAGATGGGTCCCAGCGGGCAGACCAGGGTGCAGGCGGCGATCCGCTCGGGGATGCGGGCGACACAGGCCAGGGCATAGGGCCCGCCGCCGGAGACACCGAGCAGGCCGAAGCGGGCCAGGCCCAGGTGATCGGCCAGGGCCGCGACCTCCGCGGCCCAGTCGGAGATGGTGCGTCCGGGTTGGTCGTCGGAGTCGCCATAGCCGGGGCGGTCGGCGGCCAGGACGCGCAGCCCCAGGGCCCGGGCCGCCGGGTCCAGCAGCAGGGCCTCGTGGCGGGAGCTGGGGAAGCCGTGACAGTAGATCACCGGGAGCCCTGTCGGGTCGCCGAGCTCGCACCAGGCGAGGCGGCGCCCGTCGGGGCGTTGAAGGGTCTGGACCTTGGGCTCGGACATGGGTGGGTTGGGCCCTGTGCTGCGCTCAGAGGTTGTGAAAAATCCCCGGCCGTAGCGAGGGTGTCCCTGGGCGTGCCCGGAAAGGCGCGGGGGTGCACAAGTCCGGGGAGCATAGCGAGCCTATGTGACCCGGACTTGGGGGTCCCCGCAACGCATCCGGGTGCGGCCAGGGGCGTCCGCAGTAGGCCAGGGGCTTTTTCACAACCTCCTAGTCGGCCTTGGCCTGGCTACAGGTGCGGTGCTGGGGGTCGAGCTCGACGATCTCCATGCGGTGGTTGCCGCAGGGGTTCTGGGCCGAGGGGCCCTGGGCGAGCAGGGCCAGGCCCTCCTGGATGCCCTGGTCGGCCAGCCAGCGGCGCACAAAGTCGCCCCAGTCGGCGCGGTCCGCATCGACCTTGATCGCCTGGACCCCGTAGGAGATGGGTGGCGGTGATCACCGGCTTCCCGGCCCGGTTGGCCTGGGCCACGATGCGCTTCTGCACCAGGGCGATCTGTTCGATGGGGATCTCCACCCCCAGGTCGCCGCGGGCGACCATGATGCCGTCGCTGGCCGCCAGGATGGCGTCGAGTTGGTCCAAGGCATCGCGCCGCTCGATCTTGGCGATGATGAAGGGGTGGTAGTCCAGGGCCTTGGCCGCGGCGCGCACCGCCTCGATGTCGGCGGGGCAGGCGACGAAGGACTGGCTGACCGCGTCCACGCCCATCTCGGCGGCGAAGCGCAGCCATTTGTGGTCCTGCCCGGTGAAGGCGCTGATGCCGAGATCAATCCCCGGCAGGTTGAGCCCCTTGCGCGAGCGCAGTTCCCCCCCCACCCGCACGCTGCACACCACGTCCTCGCCCCGGACCTCCTGGACCTTGAGCAGGATGAAGCCGTCGTTGATGAACAGCCGGTCCCCGGGGCGCACCGCCGCGGGTAGCGCGGCGAAGCTGACGCTGACCAGCCCCGGGTGGCCGACCAGGTCGCGGGTGGTCAGGGTGATGGTGGCGTCGCGCAGCAGTTCGACCGGTTCCTCGGCCAGGTCGCCGATACGCATCTTGGGACCCGGCAGGTCGCCCATGATAGCGACGCGCCGCCCGGTCTCGGCGGCCACGGCGCGCAGCGTGCGGATGAGCCCGGCGTGGTAGGCCTCGGAGCCGTGGGAGAAGTTCAGCCGCGCCACGTCCAGGCCGGCCTCGAGCATGGCCCGCAGCGTGGTCGGGTCCTGGGACGCCGGGCCTATGGTGGCGACGATGCGGGTCTTGTGGTCGGGAAAGTTCATGGTGCCTCTACTGCTGTGGCGGTGGGAATGGGCTCTCCGGTGACGAAACGGACTACGTCTGCGAGTCGATACAGCCGTCCGCCAGCGGCCCAGTGGCCGTCCGGGACCTCGTGGAACAGCACCCAGACCCGGGCGGCATTGAGCGGGTTGAGGGCGCCGCCCTCGGCACGCATGACCGCGGCGGTCATGAGGGCGGCGATCTCCTGGCGGTGGGGCTCGGACATGGCCCCGGCCATGAGGGTGACCTCGATGCGGTAGCGGGGACGGCCACCCGTGGCCTGGCCGCCGACGACGATGTCCTCCGCGGCCAATGTGTGGATGTAGACCCAGTTCATGCCCTCGGCGCGGGGGTTGTCCCGGGCGATGTCGCAATGCAGCAGGGCCTGGGACAGGTCCCGGGCCAGGGTCTCCAGGGCCGGGCGGGGCAGGGCATCGCGGGGCAGGGTGAGGTCGATGATGGGCATGGGGGTCCGGTCCGGCCTCAAGGGGCTGTGTGGTCGGCGCGCCAGGCGCGGATGGCCACCGCGTCCACCTGGCCGTCCCGGGCGTAGAGGGCGTTGAGCCGGGTCCGCTGCTCTGGCGGGGCGGCGGCAAACAGCCCGGCGACGGTCAGCGGGGCGCCGGCCTCGGCGGCAGTGCCGCCGTCGGTGACCGCCGCCAGGTAGAGGGTGCGGTCGCCGCTGTCCAGGCGGGCCTCACAGCGGCAGTCGAGCCAACCCAGGGCATCCGGGATCAGGGGTTGGCCGCCGGGGGTGGTCTGGGCGGCCAGACCGGCGAACTTGTCCGTTCCATGGCCGCTGGCCAGGCCGAAGCGCCACACCAGGTCGAGCCGGTCGCGACCCAGCAGGTGCAGGGCGAAGCCCCCGGACCCCTCGATCAGTCCCCAGGTGTGGTGCTGTTTGGCGATCCCTAAGACCATGCGCGGCATGACCGCGACTATGGAGGCGCGCACCGCGAAGGTGGCGATCAGGCCGCCGCGGCGTCCGCCATGGGCGGCGGTGACCAGCCACAGGGGCGGGTCGTAGAGATCGAAGACGCGGCCTATGGCGTCCGCCTGGGTAGCTGGCAAGGGGTCTAGGGGGGGCATGGTCCTGATCGGTGTGCGACTGGGGCCAGGGGACAGGATGTCATGACAACGGTGCCGGGGAGGCCCTGGTGCCGGGCCCTGGCCCTGGATGTCGGTATGGCCGGCCCCGGGGCTCAGGGGTTGTAAACCAGAGCGGGGCGGTCTGGCCTGCTCATTGCGTCGGGTCGGCCTGGAGCTGAGACGGCGCCAGATCCTCCTGACCGCCCAGATCGTCTCCGTGAGGCAGGTCGTTCATGGCGGAGGGTGCCGAATCCGATTCGGCCTGGAGGTCTGTGCCAGGTTCCGCGTCGCCCTCCCAGCCCGCATCCAGGTCGGCGTCCAAGTCGACATCAAGGTCGGTGTCGGCGTCGGCATAGTCCTCGTCCAGGTCAGCCGAATCGGGCTCCTGGTCAAGTTCTGCGGCGGGCCTCGGCCTGGGGGTGCCGAAGTACCGGCCGGTCGGGCCTATGAGGTTGGTTGTGGGTCTGGCGGGACCGGGCCGGACATAGGTCTCCAGGTCTGGGCCGGCGTCCGGGTCTCGGCTCACGCGGTTTAGGGTCTGCTTGACGCAGGCCGCGACCTGATCGTCGATCTCGTCGGCCATGATGTGGTCCGCCAGGGCCTCGGCGCGGCAGCGGGCCTCGATGGCGGCCTTTCCCTTGGGGGCGGCGAGACAGGCCAGGGGCACCAGCAGGGACAAGGCGGCCAGGGCGGCGAGGCGAGGCATCGTCATACCGGTTCTCGTCTGGGTTGGACTGGGCGCTAGGAGCCTGTCGGACTTAGGGGGATCGACGCGAGGGAGTGGGAGAGCGAG
>DYRB01000325.1 GCA_020718945.1 Lamprocystis purpurea
GAGGCGCCGCTCCCACGGGCACCGATCTGGCCCCCAAATTTGGAACTGCTGGGCCTGGACTAGCCCGGTGCGCCGCGCCCAAGCTTCGCCTATAGTTCGCCGGTCCCGCATCCAACCCCAGAGGAGCACGAACATGGCCGCAAAGAAGATCCTGATGCTGGTGGGCGACTTCGTCGAAGACTACGAGGTCATGGTCCCCTTCCAGATCCTGCTCATGGTGGGCCACGAGGTCCACGCCGTCTGCCCGGGCAAGGTCGCCGGGGACCGGGTCCGCACCGCGGTACACGACTTCGAGGGCGACCAGACCTACAGCGAAAAGCCGGGGCACAACTTCGGCATCAATGCCGACTTCGCCGAGGTGGACCCGGCCGCCTATGACGCCCTGGTCATCCCCGGCGGCCGTGCCCCCGAGTACCTGCGCCTCAACCCGCGGGTCATCGAAATCGTCCGGCACTTCGCCGGCAGCGGCAAGCCCATCGCCTCTATCTGCCACGGTCAGCAGATCCTGGTCGCCGCCGGGGTCCTGGGGGGCGTGACCTGCACCGCTTACCCGGCGGTGCGCCCCGAGGTCGAGGCCGCAGGCGGGACCTGGCACGAGGTCAACGAGACCTTCAGCAACGCCCATGTCCATGCCAATCTGGTCACGGCCCCGGCCTGGCCGGCCCACCCGGAGTGGATGCGCAAGTTCCTCGTCCTGCTCGGCAGCCGCATCGAGCCCTAGCCCGGGAAACCTATACCTTGCACCACCGGGTCTTCGTCTACGGCACCCTGCTGAGCGGCGAGGTCAATCACCACCTGCTGGCCGGGGCCCAATGCCTGGGCCCCCACCGCACCGCCCCGACCTTCACCCTCTACCGACTCGGCACTTACCCGGGGCTGGTGCGGGGTGGGGTCACGGCGGTGGCCGGGGAGGTCTACCGCATCGACGGGGCCGTGCTGTTGCGCCTGGATGCCCTGGAGGAGTACCCGCGGCTCTATGGCCGGCTGCTCATCCCCAGCCCCTACGGCGGGACCTGGGTCTATCACTACCGGGGGCCAATCGCGGGCAAGACGGTGATCCCGACCGGGGACTGGCGCGGCCTGACCCGCGACCCGGTCTCGGTCCAGGCCGGGGCCATCCGCAATACCCGCAATGCCAAGACCCAGGCGGTGCGGCAGGCCCTGGGGACGGGCTCGGGTCAGGGCGGGACGCCTCCCGTGGTTAGGAAAGAAATATTGGCCGCAAATGAACGCAAATGAACGCGAATCGGCCGGCGGGTCGCTGCCCGTATGCCATGCGGTCATCTGGCAACGCCAGTTCCGCCGCGAATGGACACAATGACCAGCATGGTTCAGCGGCTCAACTGGTGCTCTCTGGCCATCACCTGGATAGCTGGACCCAAGGCGATGTTCATTTGCGTCCATTTGCGTTCATTTGCGGCTGAATTGTTCGTGCCAGGATCCACCAGCACTCGCAGGGAGACCCCACGCCCGAGGAAGAAGGCCGCATCACCATCCACCCGGGGCAGCAGGAGGATTGCCAGGTGCACAGTTCCGAGTGATCTCAGACCCCGACCATGGCCTTCTTCGCCAACCCCACTCTGATCGTCGGTGCCGGTCCCGTGGCTGCCGCCCTGACCCGGCGGCTGGGTGCTGAGGGCAGGGCCTACCGTCGGCTGGACCCCGGGGGTCTGACCCGGCGCCTGGTGGAGCGGGCCGAGACCCTGATCCTGGCGGACCCGGACGACCCCGCCGAGGCCCTGGCCGAGGTCTTCGACCTGAGCGCCGCCCGCCCCGCCCGCCAGCCGGCCCTGCGCCTGGTCCTGGCCCATGGCGGGACCTGGCCGGCGGACCTGCCCCAGGTCCCAGAGGTCGGGCGGGTACGCCTGGAGGGCTTCGCCCTGGAGGCTCAGGCGGCCCGTGCCCTGCTCGCCGCCCACCCCCTGCACGCCGGCTTCGACCCCCGCGGCGATCAGGCCCCGCACCTGCTCATCGCCGGGACGGCCCCGCCGGCCCTGGCCCTGCTGGGACAGGCCATACGCCTGGCCCACTACGGCGAGGCCAGGCCGGTTTTCACCCTCGCGGTGGAGGCGCCCCAGGACTGGCAGGCGCAGGTCCGCGCCGCCTACCCCCAGGCCCATCAGGCGTGCACCTTGAACTTCGTCGCCCTGGCGACTCCGGACCTGGGCCCTGCCCCGCCGATCACCGGGGCCTGGGTCTGCCTGGACCCACAGGTCGGGCTGGACGCAGCAGGGCACCTGGCCGAGCGGGTGCTGGCCGTTCAGGGGGTTGCCCCGCCGGTCTATCTGGAAGTGGGGGATGCGATTCCGGCGGGGGACCTGGAGGACTGGGATGGCCAGACCGTACCGGTGTCCTGGCGGGCCGCCGCTGCGGCGGCCCTGCTCGCCACCGGCGGCGACCACCTGGCCCAGGTGATCCATGACCACTACCGCGATACCACCGAGGCCCAGGGTCGCGACCCGGCCCTGGAGCCCGCCGGGCAGCCCTGGGATCGGCTCGACGGATCCTATCGGGACGCCTCCTGCCAGCAGGCCGCCCACCTCTGGGCCAAGCTGGCCGCCACGGATTGCCGCCCCATACCCCTGGCGGAGGCCCCGGCCTTCGCCTTCGCCCCCCTGGAGGTGGAGCGGCTGGCACAGGTCGAGCACCGCCGCTGGGCCGCCGACCGCTACCTCAACGGCTGGACCTATGCCCCGACCCGGGACAACGCCCTGCGCCACCACCCCCAGCTCATCCCCTACGCGGACCTGAGCGAAGCCATGAAGGACCTGGACCGCTATGTGGTGCGGCTGGTCCCCACCCTGCTGGCACGCTCCGGCCTGGCCCTGGTGCGGGGCCTGATCCTGGGCCTGGGGCCCTCGCCCCTGAATACGGGCCGCGCCGTCCGACGCCTGGCGGAGGCCTGTCTGCGGCGCCTGGCGGAGCGCTTCCCGGACCGCGGCCTGGTGGTGGCTACGACCCTGGGCGACCCCTTCGCCCGCCTGGTCGCAGCGCTGGCCCTGGACCACTTCGACGCCGCCCTCTGGCTGCTCTGCCCCGAACCCCTGCCCGACCTGCTCGCCGCCCAGCCCGGCGCGACGGCCCGACGCGACCTGCTGGGCCTGGTCGCACGGGCGGAGCGGCGCATCGCCCTGACCGGTCCCGAAGGCCTGGACGCCTGGCTTAGGACCCGGGCCCAGGTCCTGCTTCTGCCCGGGGCAGCCCAGGCCCCCGCCGCCCCGGCCCGTCAGGTACGGCTCGACCCGGCCGGGGCTGGGCTAAGCTGGGGATTCGACTACTGAACCCGGACGGCGCTCTGCTGTCCGACCTTGTCACCGCAGCCCGAGGACGCCATGCTCATCACCTTTCACACCCAGGCCTATGCCGACATCACCCTGTTCGGCCAGGTCGCCCAGACCCTGCTCCGGCTCATGGGGCACAGCGGAACAGTCCCCGGGGCCATCCTCGCCGAGGACATCCCGGAGGCCCTGGCCCAATTGAAGGCGGGGACCGCGGCCCACCCGGACGCCCCGGCCCCGGGGCCGGCGAGGGGCGAGGATGATGAGGAGCCCCCGGTCTCCCTGTCCCGCCGGGCCCTGCCGCTCATCGAACTCCTGGAGGCGGCGGCGCGGGACCGCTGCAACGTCATGTGGGACAGCCAGTGATGGCGGGCGCCGCAGCCATCCGCCGACGGTTCGCCGCGGCCCTGGTCCTGGCCTTGCTCGCCCTGGGCCTGGTCCTGCCCCAGGCCGGGGCCGAGGTCTACAAGTGGCAGGATGCCCAGGGCGTGCTGCACTTCTCCGACAAGCCGCCGGCTGAGGGTCAGGCGGAGCAAGTGGTGGTACGCCCGGCCAACAGCTTCCGCGGGATGCCGGTGGAGCCGGCCCCCGAGGCGACAGCGCCGGCCAAGCCATCGGGCAAGGGCAAGTCCGTGGTCATGTACAGCGCCGACTGGTGCGGCTATTGCCGCAAGGCGCGGAGTTACTTCCAGGCCAACGGCGTGAGCTTCCGCGAGCGCGACGTGGATAAGGACCCGGCGGCCAGGGCGGAGTACGAACGTCTGGGCGGCTCGGGCCTGCCCCTGATTCTGGTCGGCGGCAAACGCCTCAACGGCTTCTCCGAGGCAAGTTTCCGCAGCCTCTACGAGCGCTGATCCCGCTGGTGCGGCGCAACTCGGTCCCTGGGTCGGCACCGGGCCAGGGCCCGGCCGGTCAGGGAGG
>DYRB01000326.1 GCA_020718945.1 Lamprocystis purpurea
TCCCGGTGATGCTGCCGGTGGTCAATGCCAGCAAGCCTTGGTATGAGGCGGGGCGCGTCGCGGCGAGGGGTGGATAGCGCCATGCCACCGCCACCCACCCACACCCAATGCCATCGATAAGGAGCGGCAAGCATGACCAACCCCAGCACCTCCCCCATCGCCGCCTGGTGGGCGCGGCTGCGCCAGGCGCGGCAGGACAACCCGACCGAGGTGCGCTGGCTGGCCGCCATGCTCGGGCTGTTCCTGCTCGCCTTCTTCCTGCCCGTGGGCATGCCGCGCTTCGACAACGCGGTGCTGGAGGGGCTCGCCCTGCTGAACTGGTACGCCCGCGAGCATGTGGTGCTCTGCCTGATCCCGGCCTTCTTCATCGCCGGGGCCATCGCGGTCTTCATCAGCCAGGACGCGGTGATGAAGTACCTGGGTCCCGCCGCCCACAAGGGCGCGGCCTATGGCGTGGCCTCTGTGTCCGGCTCGATCCTGGCGGTCTGCTCCTGCACCGTGCTGCCGCTGTTCGGCGGCATCTACCGGCGCGGGGCCGGGCTGGGGCCGGCGGTGACCTTCCTCTACGCCGGGCCGGCGATCAACGTGCTGGCGGTGGTGCTCACCGCCAAGGTCCTGGGGATGGACCTGGGGGTCGCCCGCGCCCTGGGGGCGGTGTCCTTCGCCCTGGTAATCGGCGGCATCATGCACTGGATCTACCGCCACGAGGAGGCGGCCCGCGCCCTGACCCAGAAGGGGTTCGCACCGGGCGCCGGGCAAGGCCGGTCCCTGGGGGAGACGGCGGCCTTCTTCGCCCTCCAGATCGCCGTGCTGGTGTTCGCCAACTGGGCGCCGGCGAGCGCCGAGGACAGCGCGGTCTGGCACGCCCTGTTCGCCTGGAAGTGGCCCCTCACCGCCCTGGCCGGCATCGGCCTGGCCGGGCTCCTGATCGCCCGTTGGCGCTGGCACTGGCAACCGCTGGCCGCCACCGCCGCCCTGGTCGCCCTACTGGCCTTTACCTTCCCCCAGCACCCGGAGTGGGCCTTTGCCGCCGGTCTGCTCGGCCTGACCCTGGCCGCCACCGCCCAGCCCGGAGACGGGGAGGAGTGGCTGGGGCAGAGCTTCGGCTTCGCCAAGCTCATCCTGCCGCTGCTGCTCGGAGGGGTGCTGCTGGCGGGGTTCCTGCTGGGGCGCCCAGGGCATGAGGGGATCATCCCCTCCGAGTGGGTGGCCGCGGCGGTAGGGGGAAACTCATTGGGGGCCAACCTGTTGGCATCGTTGGTGGGGGCCTTCATGTACTTCGCCACCCTGACCGAGGTCCCCATAGTGCAGGGGCTGATCGGCGCCGGCATGGGCAAGGGGCCCGCCCTGGCCCTGCTGCTGGCGGGGCCGGCCCTGTCCCTGCCCAGCATGCTGGTGATCCGCAGCATCCTCGGCACCCGGAAGACGATTGTCTATTGCACGCTGGTGGTGGTCATGGCGACCTTTACCGGCCTGGTCTTCGGCACCTTTTTTCCCTAACCGCCATCCATGAGGTTCGTACCATGATCAAGATTCAAATCTACGGCACCGGCTGCCCCAAGTGCACCCAACTCGCCCAGCACGCCGAGGCCGCCGCCCAGGCCCTGGGGCTGGAGTATGAGGTGGAGAAGGTCACCGACATCAACGCCATCATCGACGCCGGCATCATGTCCACCCCTGGGCTGGGGGTGAACGGCGAGGTGAAGAGCACCGGCCGGGTCCTGTCGGCGGAGGCGATCAAGGGGTTGTTGCAGTAGCCGTGCGTGCCTGCCAGCCCACCGATTCACTGCTTAGAGGTCTTCCATGAGCTCCGATCTGCACCCCTCCATCGTCGCCCTGGTGTCGCTCGCCGCCAACATCGCCGCCAACCACCCCAAACAGGGGCTGTGCCAGGTGGACAGGCTGCGCCAGTACGGCATCTCCAAGGCCCACATCGACGCGGTGATCGAGATCGCCCGCCACCTCCGCGACGAGGCCGCCCAGTCCCTGGACGCGAGCTTCGACGAGGCCTACACGGCGGATGCCCAGCCCAAGCGCCCGGACCCCTTCGCCACCATCCAGGTGGAGACAGGCGGGGCCTGCTGTACACCCACCGCCTCCGGGCAGGCGTGCTGTTGAGACCGTCGTGACCCCTTTACCCGACTGAGCGGGACGGGGTTTGCAACCCAGTCCCGAACCTTTGGGGCTCGGCGAGGGCCGCTGCCCCACGAACGCGCCTTTGCACCTATCCCCTTGGAGCCCTCCGACCATGAGCACCCCCGAAACCCACCCCGACACCCTCCGCCAGGCGGTACGCACCTTCTACGCCGGGACCGCCCAGGCCGCGCCGGGCGAGACCGCAGGCTGCTGCTCCGGTAGCAACTGCTGCGGCCCGGCCCCGACCCTCTCCGCTGCCTTGGGCTATAGCGCCGAGGAAATGGCCGCGGTGCCCGAGGGGGCCAATCTCGGCCTCGGCTGCGGTAACCCCCAGGCGATTGCCGCCCTGCGACCCGGCGAGACGGTGCTCGACCTGGGCAGCGGCGCTGGCTTCGACTGCTTCCTGGCCGCCCGCGCCGTGGGTGAGACGGGCCGCGTCATCGGCGTGGACATGACCCCGGAGATGCTCGCTAAGGCACGCGGCAATGCGGCCAAGGCCGGCATCGGCAACGTCGAATTCCGCCTGGGGGAGATCGAGCACCTGCCGGTGGCGGACGGCTCCGTGGACGTAATCCTCTCCAACTGCGTGGTCAACCTCTCCCCGGACAAGCCCCAGGTCTTTGCCGAGGCGTATCGCGTGCTGCGTCCCGGCGGGCGGCTGGCCATATCCGACGTGGTCGCCCTGATCGACCTCCCCGAGGACATGCGCCGCGACCTCGCCCTCTACACCGGCTGCATGGCCGGGGCCTCGCGCATCGATGAGGTGGAGGCGATGCTGAGCGCCGCGGGTTTCGTCGAGGTGCGGGTCACCCCGAAGGTGGAGAGTCACAAGTTCATCCGCGACTGGGCGCCGGGACGACCGGTGACCGATTATGTGGTCTCGGCGAATATCGAGGGCGTGAAGCCTGCATGAGCCAGGCAGGTCAGGCACAGGACCTGCCCGACAGGCTCCGGCTCCAATCTGCAACCGTCGGGCAACGCGGAGCTTTTGCCCCACCTGCCTGGCTGTCCCCAGAGTTACCTGGTCGAAGGGTGGCTTGGCGCCCGATTCCAAGGGCTTTTCGACGCACCTGGCCCAGAAGACGCGGCCCATCTCCTCAGTGGTTGACCGGACCGCACCCAACGCGCTGTCCCCGGAACTCCCCACAGCGCCCCGCCAGACTCCCCGTTACGCGACCAGCATGCTGCCCTGTTGACGGCCCTGTTCCATGTCTGTGCTTGCCGCGCCGAGTCCAGCCATGAGAAGACCCATGCGGTCGTCCGCGGACTGCTCAACGACTGGGACACCTTCTGGGTGGTGCTCTGGCTACCGCTGACCAACCACGAGGCCGAGCGGGCCTTGCGCCACTGGTTCATCGCCCGGCGCATCGGCAACGGTGCCCGGACCCATAAGGGCAGCATGGCCTTCGCCAACCTGGCCAGAAATGTTGGGTGTGGTCGCCAATGCTGGCCCCTTATCCACAGGCTGCGAGCCCCAGGGCGGGAGTCCGTTGCGGGGCCTAGCCCTGCTGAGCGGCCTCCCCTGCCAGGCGCAGGACCTCTGCGACCAGGCCATCTGCAAGGCGATACCCTTGCTGCGACAGGTCTGACAATACAGGTTCCAGGGACTCCAGCAGGCCGGACCGCTTCGCCGCCAGGAGGGCGCCGGCCAGACCTACCACCGGGACCCCCCGACGCCTGGCGACCTCCCGTCCCCGGCGCTCGTCGATCAGCAGGAAGCGGCATCGGGTCTGCTTCAGAACGGCCAGGCGGTCAATCCGGGCCAGGCCGATCAGGGGCCTCGCGTCGGCAACGACGACCCCGGTCACAAGGCGAGGTCCAACTCGCCAGCCAATTCCCCGGCGGGATAGTCCACGGCCGCAAGACCGACGGACCCGACCAGGTCGATGAACGCATCCAGGGGCAGCCCGGCGACCCTGGCGGCCTGGGCCAGGGTCAGGTGTCTGGATTCGTACAGACCCAGGGCCAGGGCGCGGTGGACCCCATGTTCCAGGAGGCGCCGGTCCAAGGGTAGGGCGAGGATGGCGGGCCGCCCGTGTTTGGTGATGAGGGACATCTGCCC
>DYRB01000327.1:0-2992 GCA_020718945.1 Lamprocystis purpurea
CCGCCTCTACGGCGGGGCCCAGCAGGTCCTGTATCTGCTGGAGGGCCTGGCCCGGCGTGGTCACTCG
The DNA here is from genome assembly GCA_020718945.1 of Lamprocystis purpurea. GTDB lineage: Bacteria > Pseudomonadota > Gammaproteobacteria > Chromatiales > Chromatiaceae > DYRB01. Next base: position 68 of record DYRB01000327.1, read on the forward strand.
AACCTGCTGGCCTGCCCCGCCGGCTGCGCCCTGGCCCGGGCCGCTGCGCCCTTCGCCCAGGTCCACGAACTGCCCATGCACGGGGACGCGGATGTCCTCATGGCCGCCCGCCTGGCCCGGCTGATTCGCGCGACGCGGCCGGACCTGGTGCACCTGCACAGCCGTATCGGGGCGGATGTCTGGGGCGGGGTGGCCGCCCGCCTGACCGGGACCCCGGTGGTCCATACCCGGCGGGTGGACAACCCGGAGCCGCGCTGGCTGGTCGCAACCAAGTATCGGCTCCACGACCGGGTGCTGGCCATCTCCGAGGGCATAGGCCGGGTCCTGCTCTCTGAGGGCCTGCCCGCGGCCAAGCTCCGGGTGGTGCGCAGCGCCGTGGACTGGGGGCGTTTTCAGAGCCCCTGCGACCGGGCGGCGACAGGCGCGGCCCTCGGGGTGCCGACGGACGGCCTGCTGGTCGGGGTGGTGGCCCAACTGATCCCGCGCAAGGGGCACCGCTTCCTGCTCCAGGCCCTGACGGGCCTGGCCCCGGCCCACCCCAAGCTGCGGGTGCTGTTCTTCGGCCAGGGGCCGCTGGAGGCCGAGCTGCGGGCCGAGATCGCCGCCCTGGGCCTGTCCGAACGGGTCCAACTCGCGGGCTTTCGCGACGACCTGGATCGATTGCTGCCCTGCCTGGACCTGCTGGTCCACCCGGCGACCCTGGAGGGACTCGGGGTCTCCCTGCTCCAGGCCTCCAGCGCCGGGGTGCCGATCATTGCCAGCGCCGCCGGGGGCATTCCCGAGGCGGTGCGCGACGGGGTCAATGGGGTCCTGGTCCCGCCCGGGGATGTCCCGGCCCTGACCGCGGCCCTGGGGGAACTGCTCGGAGACGCGGGCCTGCGCCGTCGGCTGGGCGAGGGCGGACGGGAGCTGATGCGCCGGGAGTTCTCCATCGATGCCATGGTGGAGGGCAATCTGGCCGTTTACCGCGAGCTGCTAGGAGCCGTGCCATGACCAAGCCATCGGATCGGCAAGCACCGGTTGCACCGGTTGGACCCCTGGCCCTGAGTGCGGTCGGGCTGAAGCCCGACCTACAGGCCGTGACCGAACCCCTGACCCTGCAACTGGTGGGCAGCAAGGCCCTGGGCGGGGCCGAGCGCTGGTTCCTGCGCTTCACCGCCGCCCTGGCGGCCCAGGGGGCGCGGGCGGAGCTAGGCATCCGCCGGGGCAGCGAGCTGGAGGGCCTCGTCGCCCAGGCGGCCCCATTGCCCGTCCACCGTCTGCCTTACTTAAGCGTCTGGGACCCCTGGTCGCGCCTGGCGGTGTCCAGACTGATCCGCCGGGTACGCCCGGACCTGGTGCAGACCTACATGGGCCGGGCGACCCGTCTCGCCCATATCCGGCCGGGGCGCGGCCCTATCCATGTCGCCCGCCTGGGCGGCTACTATCGGCTGGACCCCTACCGCCAGGCCCACGCCTGGATCGGCAACACCCGCGGCCTGTGCGATTGGATGCTGGCCCAGGGCCTGCCGGCGGGGCGGGTCTTCCATATCTACAACTTCGCCGAGCCGGCCCACCCGGTGCCTGAGACCGAGGTGGCGGTCCTGCGCCTCGACCTGGGGCTGCCGACGGATGCCTGGGTCCTGCTCTGCCCGGGGCGCTTCGTCCCGGTCAAGGGTCAGGCCGACCTGCTGGAGGCCCTGGCCCGGTTGCCCCGGGAGATCGGCGGTCGGCGGCTGCGCCTGATCCTGCTGGGCGACGGGGTGCTGCGCCCGGCCCTGGAGGCCCAGGCCCGGCGGCTGGGGATCGCGGACCTGCTGGTCTGGCCCGGCTGGCGGACCGACCCGGGGCCCTTCTTTCGGCTGGCCGACTTGGTGGTGTTTCCGTCCCTGGAGGAGGAGACCCTCGGCAACGTCATCCTGGAGGCCTGGGCCTGGCAACGCCCCCTGGTTACCAGCCTGTTCCGCGGGGCCCGGGAGATCGCCCGCCACGGGGCGGACGCCTGGTGCGTCCCCTGCGGCGACCCACCGGCCCTGGCCAGGGGCATCCGCACCCTGCTGGAGGACCCTGCCCTGGCCGCGGCCCTGGTGGCGGAGGGCGAGCGTCGGGTCAGGGCAGAGTTCGGGCGGGGGCCTATCCTGGCCCAGTACCTGGACCTTTACCGCCAGCTCACGAGGGCTTGAGCCGACCATGGCCATTTCCATCCTCATGTATCACCAGGTGGGCCACTTCGCCCCCATGCAGGCCCACCGCGCCAACTACTGCCATGTGCGCCGCTTCGCCGCCCAGATGGAGCTGCTGGCCCGCCTGCGCTACCAGGTCCTGGACCTGGACCAGGCCGTCGCCTGCCTGACCGGGCGCCGCCCTATCCCGGCCCGGGCGGTGGTCCTGACCTTCGATGACGGCTATGCCAACTTCGCCGACAGCGCCCTGCCCATCCTCAACGGCTACGGCTACCCGGCCACGGTCTACGCCATAGCCGGCTGGCTGGGGCGGCCCATGACCTGGGCCGGCAATGAGCCCAACCGCCCTACCCCGCCGCTGATGAGCGCCGACCAACTGCGCCGGGTCCGTACCGGCCGCATCAGCGTCGGCGCCCACAGCATGCGCCACGTCAAGCTCGGGGAACTGGCACCGCAGATCCAGCAACGGGAACTGGAAGACAGCAAGGCGGCCCTGGAAGACATCCTCGGCGAGCCGGTCCGCCACCTCTGCTACCCCTTCGGCAGCTTCAACCAGGACACGGTGCACGCCGCCGCCGACGCCGGCTACGCCAGCGCCACCACCTGCCTGCGCGGGGGTGCGACCCGGGAGGACCACCCCCTGGCCCTGCCGCGCAAGGCCATTTCCTACGGGGACAACCTGCTCGGCTTCTGGTGGAAGCTGGCCATGAAGGACGCCCCCACCCCGGAGCTGGTCATGTGGCGCCGCCGCCTGGCCGCGGAC
>DYRB01000327.1:3092-4198 GCA_020718945.1 Lamprocystis purpurea
GAAGGACGCCCCCACCCCGGAGCTGGTCATGTGGCGCCGCCGCCTGGCCGCGGACTCGGACCTGGACGGGGGCCGGTAAGCCATGAGGGTTTTCTTACCGCAAATGAACGCAAATGAACGCGAATGAGGACACCCTATTGATGAGGCCCCGCCCGACACCAATGGCCGCTGGAAACCTGCGTCCCCAGGGTCGCGCCGCCTATCAGCCTCCGACTGGGCCCAGGCACTCGCCACTGCGCGAGGACCCTTTGCGTCCATTTGCGTTCATTTGCGGCCCCTCCCCCTACGCCGCATGAAAGCTGTCTACAACGCCCTGCTCTGGCTGGCCCTGCCCTTCGCCCTGCTGCGCCTGCTTTGGCGCAGCCGGCGCCTGCCCGCCTATCGGGAACGTTGGGGGGAGCGCCTGGGCTACTACGGGGGTACCGACCTGAAGGCGGGCGTTTGGGTCCATGCGGTGTCCGTGGGCGAGGTCCAGGCCGCCCAGCCCCTCATTCGCCACTTGCTGGAGCGCTACCCGGGCCAAGGGGTCATGGTGACCACCACCACCCCCACCGGCTCGGCACGGCTGCGCGCCCTGTTCGAGGACCGGGTCCGCCACGTCTATGCCCCCTACGACCTCAAGCCCGCGGTGGGGCGCTTCCTGGACGCGGTGGACCCGCGCCTGGTGCTGATCATGGAGACCGAGATCTGGCCCAACCTGCTGGCCGAATGCCGGCGGCGCGGCATCCCGGTGCTGCTGGCCAATGCCCGGCTGTCCCAGCGCTCCGCCCAGGGCTACGCCAGGCTCGGGGACTTCACCCGCCAGACCTTCGCCCGCTTCGCCCTCATCGCCGCCCAGGCCCAGGCAGACGCGGCCCGCTTCATCGAACTGGGGGCCCCGGCGGAGCGGGTGCAGGTCACCGGCAGCATCAAGTTCGACTTGCACCTGCCCGCCAGCCTGCGCGAACAGGCGGAGGTCCTGCGCCGCCTCTGGGGCAACGAGCGCCCGGTTTGGGTGGCCGCCAGCACCCACGAGGGCGAGGAGGAACAACTCCTGGCGGTCCACCGCCAGGTCTGCACCCAGGTCCCCGGGGCCCTGCTGGTACTGGTGCCCCGCCACCCGGACC
>DYRB01000328.1 GCA_020718945.1 Lamprocystis purpurea
CACTTCAATGACTTGGCCATCCCCAACAGCTAATGCAGACAGAGCCTTTCCTTTTTCTGTGTGGACCGAAACATGCAAGAGACGACAAGCCCCCAAGCCCGATCGAATTCGCCCTGGCGCAGCCCCTGGCTCATCGGGTGGTTCGCCCTGATTGCGGTCTTTCTGGCCGTCAACGGCGTCATGGTCTATTTCGCCGTCACCACCAACCCAGGACTGGTGGTCGAGGACTACTACGACCGCGGTCAAGATTACGAGCAGCATCTCGCCTCGAAGTTGGCGCAGGACCCTGGCTGGGCGCTGCGTGCGGAGGTGCCGGAGGGGATCAAGGCCGGCGAGTCGCGGCTGCTGCGGTTCCTCGCGTTTGATCGGGCGGGGCAGCCGCTGGCCCTGGATGGGGCGACCTTCTACGCCTACCGGCCGTCCGATCAGGGACGCGACTTCTCAGTGCCCATGGAACTGGAGGCCCCCGGGCGCTATACGGTTCAGGTCAACTTCCCCCTGATCGGGGTCTGGGACGCCCTGTTCGCAGGCCGGCTCGGGAAGGACGAGCACAGCGTCGGCCAGCGCTTCATGATCGCCAGGCCCTGACCCTTGGGTCGGCTGTTTCTTCTTCCCCTGGCCGGGTGCCGGTCGTGACGGGCGGCGCGATGACCGGGGTCCAGGCTCCCAGTCCCATGGCGGCAGGCCAGTGCTTTCATTGCGGCCTGCCGGTGACCCCTGCGTCCCAAGTGATCGGTCACCCGGGCGGTACTGAGCATTCGTTTTGCTGCCACGGCTGCAAGTCGGTGTGCGAGGCCATCTATGCGGCCGGCCTGGAGGGGTTCTACCGTCGTACCCCGGAAGGGGCGATCTTTGGGCCGCCGCCGGAGCCGCCCCGGGAGCTTGCCCTGTACGATCTCGACGCGGTGCAGGAGGAGTTCGTGGGGCCGCTCGGGGAGCACCGCGACATCAACCTGCTGGTGGAGGGCATCCACTGCGCGGCCTGCGTCTGGCTGATCGAGACCGGGCTCGCCGGGGTGCCCGGGATAGAGGAGGCGCGGGTCAATCTCACCGGCCGGCGCCTGCGGGTGCGGTGGGACAACGGACGGGTCAAGCTCTCCGCCATCCTGGCTCGCCTGGGGCAGATCGGCTACGTCGCGGTCCCCTTCGACCCGGAGGCCTCGGAAGGGTCCCTGCAGCGGCACAACCGGCAACTGCTCTACCGCATGGCCTTCGCCGGCTTCGCCATGATGAACCTGATGTGGATCTCCATCGCCCTCTACAGCGGGGCGGATCGGGGCGAGTTCCGCGGCATGTTCCAGTGGATCGGGTTCCTCATCGCCACGCCCACACTGGTCTACTCCGGCTTCCCCTTCTACAAGGGGGCCTGGACCGGGCTGCGCAGTGGCCACCTGACCATGGACCTTCCTATTGCCATCGGGGTGACCAACACCTACCTGTACTCGCTCTATGTCACCGCCTCTGGGACCCTGGTCGGCGATGTCTACTGGGACACGGTGGTCAATTTCCTGTTCGTGATTCTGATTGGGCGCTACCTGGAGTCCATCTCCAAGCGCAAGGCGGTGGCCTCGACCCAGCGCCTGCTGGACCTCCAGCCCAAGGTGGCTACGGTCTTGCGCGACGGCGAGGAGGCCCTGATGCCCATCCGCGGGGTCAAGCCCGGTGAGACGGTGCTGGTGCGCCCCGGGGAGAAGGTCCCGGTGGACGGGGTTGTCCTGGCCGGGCGCAGCAGCGTGGACGAGTCCATGCTCACCGGCGAGGCGGACCCGGTCACCAAGGCCGAGGGGGCCCGGGTCTGCGCCGGGACCCTGAATGGCCCCGGCCCCCTCCAGGTCCAGGTCGAGGGGTTGCTGCGCGACACCGCCCTGGGTCGGATCATCCGACTGGTGGAGGACGCCCAGGCGAGCAAGGCCCCCATCCAGTGCATCGCCGACCGGGTGGTCCCCTGGTTCGTCGCGATCACCCTGGGGCTTGGGGCCCTCACCTTCGTGCTCTGGGTCGGGACCGGCTTGGAGCAGGCCCTGATGGCCGCCACCGCCGTGCTCATCATCACCTGCCCCTGCGCCTTCGGCATGTCTACCCCCATGGCCATTGCCGTGGCCTCCGGCCTGGCGGCGCGCCACGGTATCCTGATCAAGAACGGGGCCGTGCTGGAGGGGCTCTCCTCCATAGACCACTTCGTCTTCGACAAGACGGGTACCCTCACCGAGGGCCGTCCGGCGGTTACGGCCCTGGCTGATCGCAACGCACGCTGGGATGGGGTTGATCCGGCGGGGCTGGGCGCGGAGCCACGCGCCCATCTTCGCCGTCTGGCGGCCCTGGAGCGGCTCTCGGAGCACCCGGTGGCGGGGGCCGTCCTGGCCCTGTGTGCCCGGGCCGGCATAGACCCGGCCGGCCAGGAGGTGGGCGAGGTGGAGGCCCAGCCTGGGCTAGGTATACGCGGTACTGTCGATGGGGTGCGTTTGGTCGCCGGCACCCCCGAGTGGCTGCGCCGCAATGGGGTCGAGCCGGACCCGGTGCTGGTGGCGAGTGCCGCCTTTATCGAGTCGGGGGGGGGCAGCCTCCTGCGGGTCGCCCTGGACGGCCGGGAGACCCTGGTCATAGGGGTGGAGGACCGCCTGCGGCCAGACGCCGCCGAGGTGGTGGCCCAAATGAAGGCAGATGGGATTCGGGTCACCCTGCTGACCGGGGACAGGCGCGCGGCCGCGGAGCGCATTGCCGCCCGCCTCGGCGGTATGGAGGTCCAAGCCGAGGTCCTGCCCCAGGACAAGGACCGGGTGATCGCGGAACTGCAAGGCGGTGGCCAGCGGGTGGCCATGGTGGGCGACGGGGTCAATGACGCCCCCGCCCTGGTCCGTGCCGATGTGGGCATCGCCATGGGCAGCGGGACCGATGTCTCCATCGCCAGTGCCGACATCGTGCTCATGAGCAGCGAACTGGCCAAGGTCCGCCAGGCCGCCCTGTTGTCCCGGCGGACCCTGAGCACCATCCGGCAGAACATCGGCATCGCCATACTCTACAACGTCATCATGGTGCCGCTGGCCATGGCGGCCCTGGTCACACCACTGGTGGCGGCGATCTCCATGCCGCTAAGTTCCCTGGCGGTAATCGGCAATTCCGCCCGTATCCACGGCCTGTTCCGCGCCGACCGCTGGCGGCGGGACCCCAACTGAGCGGTCCAAGCCCCATGGAAGTCATCTACGGCCTGATTCCCGGAATGCTCATCCTCGGCTTGGTGGCGGTAGTGGTCCTGTTCTGGGCCGCCCGCAGTGGCCAATTCGATGACCTTGACGGGGATGCCCATCGCATCCTGATGGACGACGAACCGACCAGGGATCCGCGTCGGACCCCGGACGCCGATGGCGGAGACGAACAGTTGCCGCGCTGAACCCATGGACGTTCCGGTCCTGGTGCAGGGCCGCCGGATTCAGTTGCGACCGCGAATGTTCCGCTGTGCCGCGGCAATAGCGCTATGGACGGCACAGGACCTTCGAATCGGCGTCAGTGGCCGGTAAGCAGGCTACGCAATAATACCTAGCGGCATTGCCGGAGGGTGCGTCGGGCATCCCGCTGATAGCGTACTCTGGCGTTGTTTGCTCATCACCATCCCCCTCGTCTGGAGCCGAGCCGGCCCTTCGCGCTTCGGCTGTGCTTCGTTGCCGCCTCCCGGCATTGACCGAGTTAACTACTGCGAATAGCCCTCAAGCCTCGCCCGCCTAGGCTTCTGTCTATCGGCGGTCGGCGAGGGGCAGCCCCGCTGTCCGCCGTCATCGCCCGTTCCGCTGTGTCGGGCGCTTCTCACCCAGTCTGCGAGACTTAGCCGAACGCTACCGCTCCCCCCGTCGTATCCTATTGACAAGCCAGCCAGGCCGTCTGGAGTCGCCGGAGGCGCGAAGGCATTCCGTGCGGAGGTCGCATCCCGGCGTCTCGTGTTCGATGTACCAGAGCGGTCGCTATCGCCACCCGAGTCCTTCAGGCGATGATCGGGACGCATTCTGGAGGGGCCTGCGGCAGCACAATCGATCCTCGCAACTCATCCACCAACAATAGGAGTCCCAGTCATGGGCACCAGCACCATCAATAGCATCGCCATGGTCCGCCACTACGCCAATCTCGAAGTCCGTTTCGAACCCGCCGAGCGTTCGGTCTGGGTGCGGATGCAGCCCCAGGGGCGCCCCTGC
>DYRB01000329.1 GCA_020718945.1 Lamprocystis purpurea
CCGTCCTTCACGTCCAGGTCCATGACCCCGAGGAACTTGCCGTTGGACCCGGCGTTGGTGACCAGGGTCTTGCCGGAGGCGTTCTCCACAATGGTCGGGGCCGGCATGCCGTCGTGGGTGTGACCGCCGAAGATGATGTCGATGCCGGTGACCCGCGAGGCCATCTTGAGGTCCACGTCCATGCCGTTGTGGGAGATGACCACCACCAGGTCCGGCTTCTCGGCCTCGCGGGCGGCGTCCACCATCTCCTGCATGTGCTGGTCCTGGATGCCGAAGGTCCAGTCGGGGATGAAGCGCTGGGGGTTGGCGATGGGGGTGTAGGGGAAGGCCTGGCCCAGGACCACCACCTTGACCCCGCCGACCTCCTTGACCGTGTAGGGCTTGAAGGCCAGTCCCAGGTCCTCGCTGAAGCCAGGGAACTGGGCGAACTTGTAGTCGAACAGGGCCTCCTCGCGGACCTTGATGTTCTGGGCCACGAAGTCGCCCTTGAAGGCCTCGATGTTCTTGATGACCTCGGAGTCCAGGTAGGTGAACTCCCAGTGCCCGGTCATCACGTCTACGCCCAGCAGGTTGCAGGCCCCGACCATGTCCATGCCGCGGGTCCAGTAGGCGGTGCCCGACCCCTGCCAGGTGTCGCCGCCGTCGAGCAGCAGGCTGTTGCCGTCGCCGCGCTCGGCGCGCATCCGCTTGACCAGGGAGCGCAAATGGGCGAAGCCGCCGACCATGCCGAACTTGTGGGCCGCCTCGTCGAAGTCCAGGTAGGTAAAGGCATGGGCCTCGATGGTGCCCGGGACCACGCCGAAGTGCTTGAGGAAGGCCGACCCGACGATGTGCGGGGCCTGGCCCAGGGCTTGCCCTAGGCCGATGTTGACGTTGGGCTCGCGGAAGTAGATGGGGTTGAGCTGGGCGTGGGTGTCGGTGATATGCAGCAGGGTCAGGTTGCCGAACTTGGGCACCTCGTACAGGTCCGAGGGCTGCTTGGCGGCGGCGAAGACCGAGGGGGGCAACATGCCGGCGGCACCGGCGAGGCCCAACAGCTTGACGAATTCACGGCGGGAGATGGTCATGGCGGTGGCGATCCTCTCTCTGATGGGTTGATGCTGGGCCGGTCGGGTGCGGCCGGCAGGCTTGGTGGCCAGGGTGCGCGGAGTATGCAGACTGGCCCCGGTCTTGACCATCCCGGGAAACGGGCTGGGGCATTGGGGTTTTCCTGGGGCCGCTGCGGGACCTGCCTTGTCCCTGCCACCGATCCAGGCTAGCCTTCGCCCATGTCGCCCCAACCCGCCCGCCGCTCAGCCGCCTGCCGCCTGTCCCTGGCGCTGCTGGGCGTGCTGACCATCGGGACCCTAACCACGGAGACCCTGGCCGCGGACCAGGCCGGCGACCAAGGCACCAATGGGGAGCCGATCCGCATCGGGGTCTTGAGTCACCGCGGCGAGACGGCCACGGAGCGGGCCTGGGGCCCTACCGCGGCCTACCTGGCCGAGGCCCTGCCCGGGCTCGACTTCCGCATCCAACCCCTGGACTTCGCCGACATAGACGCGGCGGTGGCCGCCCACCGGGTGGATTTCGTCCTGGCCAACCCCGGCATCTATGTCAATCTGGAGGTCCGCCACCGGGTCTCACGTATCGCCACCCTGCGTAACCGGGTGGGGGATCGGGAGAGCAATGTCTTCGGCGGGGTCATATTCACCCGCGCCTCCAACCCCCACATCCACACCCTGGAGGACCTGCGCGGGCGGTCCCTGATGGCGGTGGACCCGACCTCCCTGGGCGGCTTCGAAATGGCCTGGGGGGAACTGGCGGTCCACGGCCTGGACCCCTGGCGGGACCTCAAGCTTAGCTTCGGCGGTATCCATGACGCCGTGGTCGGGGCCGTGGTCCGCGGTGAGGTGGACGCGGGCACGGTGCGCACCGACATCCTGGAGCGCATGGCCACCGACGGCCTGGTGACCCTGCCGGCGGTGCGGGTGCTCAACCCCCAGGAGGACCCGGATTTTAGCTTCCTGCGCAGCACGGCCCTGTACCCGGAGTGGCCCTTCAGCCGGCTGCGTCATACCGACCAGGGCCTGGCCCAGCGGGTCGCCGTGGCCCTGCTGCAAATGTCCTCGAACCACCCGGCGGCCCGCGCCGGCGGCTATGCCGGCTGGACCGTGCCCCTGGACTACCAGCCGGTGCATCGGCTGCTGCAGCGCCTGCGGCTGCCGCCCTACGACAAGCCCCTGCTGTTCACCCTGCGCGACGCCCTGGAGCGCTATTGGCCTATGCTGGTGCTCGGCCTGGGGGTGCTGCTGATCATGGCCGTGCTGACCCTCTGGGTGCTGCGGCTGAACCGACGGCTCGAGCGGGCCAAGGCGCGCCTGGAGCAGCGCCACGAGTTGATCCTCAACTCCGTGGCCGAGGGCATCTGTGGCGTGGACCTGGACGGGCGCACCACCTTCGTCAACGCCCCCATGGAGCGGCTCACGGGCTGGCGGGCCGACGAGCTGATCGGCCGCAACCAGCACGAGCTGCTCCACCACACCCGGGCGGACGGTAGCCCCCACCCGGCCCAGGAGTGCCCGGTCTATGCCACCTTCCGGGATCAGGTGCCGCGCTTCGTGGACGAGGATCTGTTCTGGCGCAAGGACGGGCAGGGCCTGCCGGTGGCCTACAGCTCCACCCCCATCCGCGACGAGCGCGGCGCCATCCTGGGCGCCGTGGTGGTGTTCCGGGACATGACCGAGCGCAACGAGGCGGCGGACAAGATCCGCCGTCACCAGGCCGAGCTGGCCCATGTGGCCCGCCTGAGCACCCTGGGGGAGATGGCCTCAGGGATAGCCCACGAACTGAACCAGCCCCTCACCGCCATCAGCGCCAATGCCCGGGCCTGTGTGCACATGGTCGAGGCCGGGCGGGCCAGCCTGGAGCATTGCAGCGACGTGATGGAGCGCATCGCCGCCCAGGCCGAGCGGGCCGGGGAGGTCATACGCCACATCCGCCACTTCGTGCGCAAGGAGCCGCCGGTGACCCGCCCGGCGCTGGTCTCGGCCATGTTCGAGACCGTGGCGGCCCTGCTGCGCCCGGATGCCCATCGCGCCGGGGTGGCCTTCGAGACCCGGGTGGGGGAGGGGGCCGAGTGGGTCCTGGCCCAGGAGATCCAGATCGAGCAGGTGGTCCTCAACCTGGCCCGCAACGCCATCGAGGCCATGGCCGAGGTGGGCGAGGGCGGCGGCGATGCGGGGGGTACGGACCCGCTGCGGCGCCTGACCCTGACCGCGGAGGCGGTCGGCCGCGGGGTGGAAATCGCCGTCACCGACACGGGTCCCGGGCTGGCGCCGGGGTTGGCGGAGACGGTCTTCCAACCCTTCGTGACCACCAAACCCCAGGGCCTGGGGCTTGGACTTTCCATCAGCGGCGGCATCTGCGAGGCCCATGGGGCGCGCCTGGAGGTCGAGTCGAGCCCCGGCCATGGGGCCAGATTCCGCTTCACCCTGCCCCAGGCATCGCCACCCGTTCCGCCGTCCAACCCAGAGGCGCAGCACCATGGACACTGAGGCCACCGTCTTCATCGTCGACGACGACCAGGGGGTGCGCGAGGCCGTCTCCCTGCTCATGGAGTCCGTCGGCCTGGCCGCCGCCGCCTACCCCAGCGCCCAGGCCTACCTGGATGGCTTCGACCCGTCCCGGCCGGGGTGCCTGGTGCTCGACGTGCGCATGCGCGGCATGAGCGGTCTGGAACTCCAGCAGCGCCTGGCCGAGGAGCCCCTGCACCCGCCCATGGTCATAGTCACCGGCCACGGCGACGTGCCCATGGCGGTGCGGGCGGTCCAGGCCGGGGCCGTGGACTTCATCGAGAAGCCCTTCAACGACCAGGTCCTGCTCGACGCCGTGCACCGCGCCCTGCAACGGGACGCCGAGGTGCGCGGTCAGGCCATGCGCCTGGCCGACATCAAGGAGCGCCTGGGCCGCCTGACCCCTCGGGAGCGGGAGATCCTGGACCTGATCGTGGCCGGGCGGCGCAACAAGGTCATAGCCATCGACCTCGGCATCAGCCAGTCCACGGTCGAGGCCCACCGCGCCAAGGTCATGGAGAAGCTCGAGGCCAGGTCCCTGTCCGACCTGATGCGCATGGTCCTTTTGGTCTCCGGGGGTTAGGGTCGCGCACCTGAACCGGGTACTAGGGAAA
>DYRB01000330.1 GCA_020718945.1 Lamprocystis purpurea
GGATGCACACCACCTGGAAGGGCAGGCTGCGCATGGGGCGCATGCCGCAGAAGGTAACACCGCCGCGGAAGTAGCGACCGCGGCGGTCGTCCCGGCCCAGGCGCTCGGTCAGCCAGTGGCGGACCAGGGCCAGGGGCAGGGCCTCACCGGGGTCGGCACCTGGCTGGGTCGCTGGTTGGGCCCCTGGCTGGGCCCCTTGCTCGGCAAGCTCCGCCAGGGCGTCGCGGATGCGCTGGATGCGCCCGTCCTCGTCGCCCCCGGCGCCGAAAAGGTCGTCCAGGAGTCGGCCCAGGTCGATCTGCCAGTGCCCCGCCGGGCGCGGCCTGGGCAGGGCCACGGCGGTCTCTTGCAGCAGGTCGAGCAGACGCCAGAAGCGCCCCAGGGCCTCGGCGGCGGTCCCTTCCACCCCGGCGATGGGGCTGATGTCGGCGAAGCTCGGGTTGCAGTCCAGTTCCGCGTCGGCGGCGCCGGCTAGGGCATAGCCGCCGAACAGGCGCCGCCCGGCCTGGGCCCAGGTGTTCTCCGTGACCTCGGGCAGCCCCAGGCGGGCCTTGTGGTCACCGTCCAGGCCCCAGCGCAGCCGCGCCTGGGCCAGCCAGCCCTTGATCCGGGCGACCGCGTCCGGGTCCAGGCCGAAGGTCGCCGCCAGCTCGGGCACGTCCAGGTAGGACAGGACCTCGGCCTGGCCGAAGCGGCTGTGGGGCAGGTCCAGGATCTGGAGGAAGACCTGGATCAGCGGGTGCTGGTCGCGCAGGGACAGGTCCGACAGGTTCCAGGGGATGTGCGGCCGGGCCGCCCCCGGGTCGCCCTCGAACACCGCCTCGATGTAGGGGGCGTAGGCGTCGATCTCGGGGACCATGACCAGGCAGTCCTCGGGGCGCAGGTCCGGCTCCGCCTCGAACCAGCCGAGCAGACGGTCGTGCAGGACCTGACACTCCCGCAGGGGGCTGTGGCAGGCCTGGACCTGGAGGGAGCCGTCCGGTGCGACCGTCTCCCGGGACCCCTCCGGGTCCGGGCCCCTGAGGCTGTAGATGTCCCCCTGGATGCGGTGGAGCAGGGAGTCGGGCACCGGTGGGACCCAGGTCTCCACATCCAGGGCCGGGACCTCCCGGGACAGCAGTAGGTCTTGCAGGGCCTGGCCCTGGCGGCCCCAGGAGGCGAGCAACGGGTTGCCGACCTCCCACAGCTCCGCGTCCTCCGGGTGCTCCAGGCGCCGCCTGGCCTGGGCCTTCTGGTCCACCAGGTCGGCCCAGAACTGGTCCGTGGGGGCGTGCAGGTAGAGGTCCACCCGGGTGTGGCCGGCCAGGGCCTGGACCACTTCTACCAGCAGGGGCGGCAGGCTGGAGACGGCGAACAGGGAGACCCGCTCCGGCAGCCCGGGGCAGGGACCGGGCCCAGTCAGGCGGGCCAGGAGCCGGTCGATGACGGTGACCCGGTGCGCGTCGATGTCGGCGGTCAGGTCGCGCCAGAGCAGCGGTTGCCAGGCGTCGGCATCTCCGGCCCCAGCACTGCTGTTGGGCTCGCACCAGGCGCGGATCAGGTCCGGCCGGTAGAGCTGGTAGCGGTCAAAGGCGTCGGCGATGCGCTCGGCGAGCTGCCAGCGCTTGACCGCGTCCGCCACCGGTTCCAGATAGTGGCGCAGCGGTGCGAAGGCCGGGTCCGGCAGCAGGGCGGGGAGGGCGGCGTAGATGCGCCAGGCCATGGGCTCCAGGCCCAGGGGGTCCACCTCCGGCGAGTCGCCCAGCAGGTCCCGGGCCAGGTGCCAGACGAAGGAGGCGGGCAAGGGGTAGACCAGATTGGCCGCGACCCCATGGGCCCCGGCCAGGCCCAGGTGGACCCAGCGGGCCATGGCCGGGCTGGGGGCGACCACCATCTCCGGGGTGAAGGGCGAGGCCAGCGGGGCCTCGCCCAGGCGGTGGGCGAGCAGGTCGAGCAGGGTCTCGACGCGGTTGGAGCGGCAGATCTGGAGCATGGGCTGGGTCCCTTGGCCTGGGCCGGCGGCGGATGGCCCGCATTGTCGCACCGGGGTGGCCCATTCCGTGAGCCTGGGGAAGAGGAATTCAGCCGCAAATGAACGCAAATGAACGCGAATGGGCAAGGGCCTGGGATCGGTCCCCAGGAGCCTCCCGCGGGTGACCTTGGTGAAGGTCTCAAGCTGCTGAATCATTGCCGGGTTTCCTGCCTTCCTTCGCGGATGCATTGCCGCGTGTACGCAAGCCCGTGCCAGGCCGGTCCCTGCCGGTCTCGCCCACATGACTCGATGGCGTTAGCCCAGGATGGCCTCATAGGCGCTGCGCAGCAGGTCCAGCTCCAGGGCCGGCAGGTCGCGGGCCTGGGTCAGGTCGATGAGGGCCCCGCCCTGGGCGGCGGCTGTCTTGAAGGGTGGGTCTGCGTTCGTGAAGCGGGCGAGGAACACATCCGTGTCGCCCCCGTCGGCCTGGACCCGGCAGCGGAAGCCGGGCTCGGCCTCCAGGTCCCCGGAGGCCAGGCCGAGGTGGGCCTCGGCCGCGCGCACCACCACCGCCGGGTGGGAAACCACCCCAGGGGGCTCGCCAGATCCCGCCATCTCGGCCCGATCCGGCAGGGGCGAGAAGCCGCATACCCCGCCGTAGCCCAGGGGCAGGGAGCGGGTGCGGGCGGTGCTTCACCGCTTAGTACCGTGCGACGACCAGGCACCGCCGGGTGGCGGCAGCCCTGCATCTGGGCTAAAGTCCGCCGCGGTAGTACCTTCGGACATGTTTCGCTACCCTCGGTTAGCTTCCACTGCCAAGAGCATGAAAGTCCGAAGGTCCTGCCAACCTCGCTCAGCCCCAACCCCATCGCCGAGTGCCGGACTTGAGCTTGGGCGGATCTATGATCAAGGCCGTACCGGGTCAGCCTGCAATGGGGCCTGCCGGCCCCGGTACCCACCAGGAACCGCAATGAAAGTCCTGCACATCTTCGATCACTCTCTGCCCTTGCATTCCGGCTACACCTTCCGAAGCGCCAATATTCTGCGGGAACAGGCCAAGCTGGGGTGGCAGACCTATCACCTCACCAGCCCGAAGCAGGTGGATTGTCGAGTGCCTGAGGAAACCGCCGACGGCCTGCACTTCTTCCGTAGCGGGCAGACGAGCGGGCTTGCCAGCCGCCTGCCGGTGGTGAGTCAGTGGGCGGTGATGCGTACCCTGGAGGCCCGGCTGGCGGAGATTGCGCCTCAACTGGCGCCGGATCTGCTGCATGCCCATTCTCCCGTACTCAACGCCATTCCGGCCCTGCATATGGGTCGCCGGCTTGGGATCCCCGTGGTCTACGAGATTCGCGCGTTCTGGGAAGACGCGGCGGTGGATCATGGGACCCAGAAGGAAGGCGGGCTGCGCTACCGCCTGACCCGGGCCATGGAGACCCGCGCCGTCCGGCGGGCCGATCAGGTGGTCACGATCTGCGCGGGGTTGCGCAATGAACTGATCGGTCGGGGGATCTCACCGGCGAAGATCCGTATCGTCCCCAACGCGGTTGACGTCGATGGGTTTCAACTGCGGGGTCCGGCCGATCCACAACTGCGGGCCAGTCTGGGTCTGGATGGCTGCCGAGTGATCGGCTTCCTCGGTTCTTTCTATGGCTACGAGGGTCTCGATCTGTTGATTTCGGTCCTGCCCAGGTTGCTGGCGCAGGCGCCCGACCTGCGCCTGTTGCTGGTGGGTGGCGGCCCCGAGGAAGCCAACCTCCAGGCCCAGGTCGCGGGTCTGGGACTGACGGACAAGGTGCGATTCGTGGGTCGGGTGCCCCATGCCCAGATCGGCGCCTATTACGATTTGGTAGACCTGCTGGTATTCCCACGCCACCCGATGCGCCTGACGGAACTGGTCACGCCGCTCAAGCCCCTGGAGGCCATGGCCCAGGGGCATCTGCTGGTGGCATCCAACGTGGGCGGTCACCGGGAACTGATCGAGGATGGCAAGACCGGTATCCTGTTCCGGGCCGGCGACGGTACGGACCTGGCCGCAAAGGTGCTGGGGGCCCTGAGCCTCCCGGACGGTGGCGCCGGCATAAGGGCCAACGGGCGGGCCTTCGTCGAGCGGGAGCGCAGTTGGACGCGCAGTGTCGCCAACTACCGGGACATTTACGCCGCTGCCTTGGGGCGGCCGGTCTAGGAGGGTCGCACGGCGCGGCAGTTCCGCCCC
>DYRB01000331.1 GCA_020718945.1 Lamprocystis purpurea
AACTTAACGGCATTGGGGCGCAGGGGTCCCGCCAGATCCGGCAGCCTAACGCGGCTGCCTGGCCGCATACTCCTTGAGTACGCTGTCCATCCGGGACTGCCACCCTTCGCCCGTCGCCTTGAAGAAGGCCACGACCTCGGGGCTGTAGCGCACCGACAACAGTACCTTCTTGCTTGCTCTGGCTCACACGCTCCAGCGTGGGAGCAAGCCCCGACGCTCCAGCGTCGCGTGGCACGCGGACCGCCGGAGCGGTCAAGACCGCATTCCCACGCGGAGCGTGGGAACGAGAGCAACCCAAGAAAAGCAGTTGAGCCGCAAATGAACGCAAATAGACACAAATAAACAGGGACTTCGTGTCGGTCTCCGGTTCACCCAGGGGGTGACTTGCGGATTTTGCTCAACTGACTGACCCATTTGCGTAAATTTGCGTAATTTGCGGCTGAATTGCTCTTTCCAGGCTCAACCCCCTCCCCGACCCCTCTCCCGCAAACGGGAGAGGGGCTTCTTCGATGCCTGTCGGGCGGGAGACGGCTGCGGCGGGCTCAGATCGCCATGGCCTGCTCGGCCAGATAGAGCCAGGTCTCGATCACCGTGTCGGGGTTGAGTGAGATGCTGCCGATGCCCTCCTTGAGCAGCCAGTCGGCCAGGTCCGGGTGGTCCGAGGGTCCCTGGCCGCAGATGCCGACGTACTTGCCCTGCTTGCGGCAGGCATTGATGGCGAGCGAGAGCATGTGCTTCACGGCGGGGTCGCGCTCGTCGAAATCGGCGGCAATCAGGGCCGAGTCCCGGTCAATGCCCAGGGTGAGCTGGGTCATGTCGTTGGAGCCGATGGAGAAGCCGTCGAAGTGCTCCAGGAATGCCTCGGCATTGACGGCATTGGAGGGGATCTCGCACATCATGATGACGCGCAGCCCATTCTCCCCGCGGGCCAGTCCCTGGGCGGCCAGGGCCTCGACCACGGCCTTGGCCTGGCCGACGGTGCGCACGAAGGGGATCATGACCTCGACATTGGTCAGGCCCATGTCGTTGCGCACCCGCTTGAGGGCCTCGCACTCCAGATCGAAGCAGGCCTGGAAGCTCGGGGCTATGTAGCGCCCCGCCCCGCGGAACCCGATCATGGGGTTCTCCTCGTGGGGCTCGTAGCGCGGCCCGCCGACCAGGTTGGCGTATTCGTTGGACTTGAAGTCCGACATGCGCACTATGACCGGGTTGGGGGCAAAGGCCGCGGCCAGGGTGGCGATGCCCTCGGTGAGGCGCGCCACATAGAACTCCCGTGGCGAGGCATAGGCGGCGATGCGTGGGGCTATCTGGGCCTTGAGGTCCGCGGGCAGGGCCTCGTATTCCAGCAGGGCCTTGGGGTGGATGCCGATGGTGTTGTTGATGATGAATTCGAGCCTGGCCAGCCCTATGCCCTTGTTGGGTATGGCGGCGAAGGCGAAGGCGCGGTCCGGGTTGGCCACGTTCATCATGACCTTGACCGGGATCTCGGGCATGTGGGCCAGCTCGATGGTCTTGTGCTCGTAGGGGACCAGCCCGGCGTAGATGAAACCGGTGTCGCCATCGGCGCAGGAGACGGTCACCGCCTGGCCCTCGTGGATGGTGTCGGTGGCGTCGGTGCAGCCCACCACCGCCGGCACGCCCAACTCCCGGGCGATGATGGCGGCATGGCAGGTGCGCCCGCCGCGGTTGGTGACTATGGCCGCGGCCCGCTTCATGATCGGCTCCCAGTCGGGGTCGGTCATGTCGGCGATGAGCACGTCGCCGGGGCGCACCCGGTCCATGTCGGCGATGGAGGTCACCACCCGGGCAATGCCTGAGCCGATGCGGTTGCCGATGCTCCGACCGCTGGCCAACACCTCGCCCTTGTCCTTGAGCGTATAGCGCTCCATGACCTGGCCGGAGCGGGACTGGACCGTCTCCGGGCGGGCCTGGACCACATAGAGCTTGCCGTCGAGCCCATCCTTGGCCCATTCGATGTCCATGGGCCGGCCATAGTGCTGCTCGATCAGCACCGCCTGGCGGGCCAGTTCCATCACCTCCTCATCGGTGATGGAGAAGCGCAGCCGGTCGGCCTCCGGCACATCCTCGGTGCGCACCGGGGAGGCACTGCCCTTGTCCGCATAGACCATGCGGATGGCCTTGGTGCCAACGGTGCGGCGCAGCACCGCCGGGCGACCAGCGGCCAGGGCCGGCTTATAGACATAGAACTCGTCGGGGTTGACCGCCCCCTGGACCACCATCTCCCCCAGGCCGTAACTGGAGGTGACGAAGACCGCGTCGCGGAAGCCGGACTCGGTGTCCAGGGTGAACATGACCCCGGAGGCGGCGAGATCGCTGCGCACCATGCGCTGTACGCCGGCAGACAGGGCCACATGGCGGTGCTCGAACCCCTGGTGGACCCGGTAGGCGATGGCCCGGTCGTTGAAGAGGGAGGCGAAGACCTCCCGCATGGCGTATTTGATGTTGCCCAGGCCCTCGACGTTGAGAAAGGTCTCCTGCTGCCCGGCAAAGGAGGCATCCGGCAGGTCCTCGGCGGTGGCCGAGGAGCGCACCGCCCAGGACGCCTCTCCCCCCAGACCTTGGGTCAGGGTGGCGTAGGCGTCGTCGATGGCCGCCTCCAGGGCGGCGGGGAAGGGCTGCTGCATGATCCAGCCGCGGATCTGGGGCCCGGTCTCGGACAGGGCGGCGATGTCGTCCACGTCCAGGTCGTCGAGCATTGTCTGGATGCGCTCGTCGAGCCCGTCGGCGGCGAGGAACTCCCGGTAGGCGTCGGCGGTGGTGGCGAAGCCCCCGGGGACCTGGACCCCGACGCCTGCGAGGTTGGAGATCATCTCGCCCAGGGAGGCGTTCTTGCCGCCCACCAGGGGCACGTCGTCCATACCGAGTTCGCGGAGCCAACGGACATAGTCGGACATCGGGGTCTACCTCTGGTGGTGGGCCGCGGCGGCCCAGGCTGGGCGGGGTCCTCGGGGGCGGGGCCGTCCTCGGGGGCACGGAATCCGCGGACTATAGACCAGGGCGGACCCACCGAGTCTGAAGTTCGTCAATGGTATGGATTGGAGAAGGGTTATTGGGGGGTTGGGCGGGGAACTCCTAGTACACCTACGCGCAAGTCACGGAAACATCGAGCAACCCGAGGCTCGGCATCTTGGTCGCGAAGCTCCAGAGGCTTGGCAAGTCTCGTCAGCCAAAACCAGGGGTGGCGACTTAGCGAGGCCGGCGTAAGACCCCCGGCGGGACGCCGGGGGACCCAGTTGCCGGCAAGATGCCGGCGCTCCCAAGGGCCCGCGCTTCTGGCCCTTGTGCCGTGTGTGGACCGCGCCGAACATCGGTTGATGTTACAGGTACTTGGGCGCGGCCGGACTAATCCTTCGTCTGAGAATAAGGCGTCGGCCCCTGTCCCTAGCGCCCCTCGCCCCCCGCGGCCAGGTGGCGGAAGGTGGCCAGCCGCGCCGGGTGGACCTGACCGGCGGCCACCGCGGCCTTGACCGCGCACCCGGGCTCCTGGTCGTGGCGGCAGTTGGCGAAACGGCATTGCCCGAGGAAGGGGGCCAGGTCCCGGAAGCCCCGCTCCAGGTCGGCCCTGGGCAGGTCGCCCAGGCGAAAGCTGCGCACCCCGGGGGAGTCGATGAGGTGCCCCCCGGCCGGCAGCCGGTAGCAGGTCGCCGCGGAGGTGGTGTGGCGGCCCAGCCCGGTGGCCTGGGACAGGCGCCCGATCTGGATGTCCCGGTCCGGCAGCAGGGCCTGGATCAGGGACGACTTGCCCACCCCCGACTGGCCCACCAGGATGCTCATGTGTCCCGCCAGGTGGTCGGTGGCGGGGGACAGGTCCTGGTCCTCCCGCAGGCTGAGCCAGGCGGTGCGGTAGCCGATGGCGGCATAGTGGGCAAAGGTGGCGCGGAAGGCGGCGCGCCCTGGGCCGTCGAGCAGGTCCATCTTGTTGCCCAGGATCAGGGTGGCCACCCCCATGTTCTCGGCGGCGACCAGGTACTGGTCGAGCAGGTACTCGCTCGGCTCCGGCCTGGGGGCCAGGACCACCACCAACTGGGTCAGGTTGGCCGCCAGGGGCTTGTCCCGCCCGGCATAGTCGGGGCGGCTGAGGACGGCCCCGCGGGGGAGCAGGGCGGTGACGACCCCGGCGGTCGTTCCCACGCCGGCCCC
>DYRB01000332.1 GCA_020718945.1 Lamprocystis purpurea
AACCCGGACAACCATTCCCCGAAATTGCTGCCGTCGATCTTCGGCTCCAGGGTCGTATCGGCAGAATCCCCGCTCATTAAGGCCGGTACTGGGGCCAAGATGACCGTCCGTGCAAGCCAGGTCTTGAAAATGCTCAGGTCATCGGGCTTAGCGCGGCCTTGGATGACCGGCAGGGCGACCAGATGCCAATCGACCAGGAACTTCGCCTCTGCATTCCCAGGACTACCGGCCACTGTCACCTGGGCCTGAGAGCGGGAGTAGACAGGCCCATCCCCTGCGATGAGCTTCTCTTCATAGATTCTCAACTCTTTGAAATTATCGGGAAATTCCAGAGCCAGGACATACTTGTATAGTCGTTGGTCGATCCGCACCTCGATCTCGAACCGTATCGGGACGTCCGAACGGCCGCGGGCGAAGTCTTCCGGGCGGACCAATTCGCCAACCCTATTGGTCCCACGCCCGACACTCTGCAATAGCTCCAGCACCTGCCGCACCGAGGACTTGCCCGACCCGTTGCCGCCAATCAGCAAGGCGGTCGGTATTCCCCTGGTCACCAACTCAAAGTTCTCAAGGCACCTGAAGTTGTGGATATAGAGTCTTTCGATCATTCCTGGCACTCCAGTCTTGGCCGTTCGCGATGCAGCCCGACACCGGGCTCCACTTCTGCAACAGCGGGCGACATGATGGCCTCTCGTTTGAAGGCCCTGAGGTGGCGTCCCCGGGGCGGATTGTATCCCGCGGGCACAGGTCCCCGGAAACTGCAACGGATCGGAACGCTCAGCCGGGGACGTCCAGACGGCTCATGCGACCGAGGCCGGCGAGGGTAGCGAGGGTCAGGTGCTAATCGTCGGGCTCGGGGTCTGACGCGAGGGTTACGCCGGGGCACAGATTCCGGCCGCGGACGGATCGCGGGATGCTACGCGGCGGCGCCATGGGCGACAAGGCTTTGGCAAGGCTCTACCCGGGCGGTTACCCTAATCGGCCAGCACCCCCGGCTGGGCATCGACCGGCCCGCCGCTCGGGACGGGATTACACACCTCACCTCGAACCGCCGGTTCGAGCTTTGCCCCAAGATCTCGTAAGGTATTGTCCATGCGCCGGAAAGACAGAAAGCCAACACAACTGGGGCCACGGCGTGGCCAGGGGTCCGGGACCGGGGTCCAAGAGTGGGTCGGCGGACGGCTCACAGTCCCCGCCTACATCGCCGAGCCCCGGCCCTTCCGACCGGAGGTCATCCTGTGGCTGGAACTTCCGGCCGACATCATCGTTGGCCATGAACTCTATGACCCCAGCGGTCCTCCCGTCTCCTTCAGTGAGACCCTGCTCCAGGCCGCGGCCTCCCCCATGGCGGGCCCCCCGCGCAGACCTAAGCGCATTCGCGTCGCCAATGCCCACCTGGCCGCCGAGCTGCGCGGCGTCATGCCGGGCATCGAGGTGGTGGTGGCCCCGACGCCGGAGCTCGACGCCGTGATCGCCCAGATGGTGGCGGCGATGCCGCCGGGGGACGGTGAGGGGCCGAGCTATCTCGAACGCGGACGCATCCCGGTAGCGACCCTGGGGGCCCTGTTTCGCGCCTCCGAGGCCCTGTTCCGGTTGGCACCTTGGAAGCTGGTCGAGGACTCCCAGGCGTTGCGCCTGGACATCCCCGCCCTCGGGGTAGAGGGCGCCTGCGTGTCCGTCATCGGTGCCCTGGGGGAGAGCCTGGGGCTCGTGATCTTCCCCTCGCACCTGGCGATGGAGCGCTTCCTGACCTCGGTCGATCCGCAGCAGGAAAGGGATGCCCCCTTGGACCTCGGCACCACGGCCCTGTCGCTCAACTTTGAGCGGGGCGCGGACCTGCCGGGGGGGATGCGCCGGGAGATCGCGGAGCACGCCTGGCCGGTTGCAGGCCCGATGGCCTACCCCTTGGTCCAGCACCGCGACCGCGACGGGCTGCCGCGCCCACTCAACGAGCGCGATGTCCGCATCGTCACCGCCTGCGCCCATGGCGTCGTGGCCTTCCTGACCAGGCACGGCAAAGACCTCGGCCAGGAGTCGGCGGTGGAAGAGCGCCATGTCGGGGCCGACGGCCTGGAGACGCGGCTCGCCTTGCCCTACCAGACCGGCGGGGACTCGGCATCGAGGGTCGGGGACTCGCCCCAGCCTCTGGCCGCGACGCCCGGGGACATCGCCAGTCCCGACCCCCAGGAGTTGCACAAGATCGACCAGCGGCTGGTCGAGGCGATCCTGGAGCACGGCGGGCAGCGTTTCGGCAAGGCACTGGCGCGGGCCGCCCAGGCGGCGGCCTTGCGGCAATTGTCGATTGAGTTCCTGGTGCCCTTCCTCGCCTACCAGGTCCTGGTCAATGGCAAGCCCATCGCCCATTGGTTTGGGCAGGAGAAGGCAAGCCGCCTCTCCAACACTGAGCGGGCCTGGCTGAAGGCGCAACAAGCCGCCTGGCTGTCAGTGTGGGAGGTACTCGCCGTGGAGCCCGGACGCAGCCTTAGGCTTCGCGACCTCCTGACCGGCGAGGTCCGCGACGTGCAGGAATCGACGGCGTCCAAGACCCTCGCCCCCCGCCATGCCATCCTGGCCCGCGTCGTCGATTACGAGGGACTGTCTCTGCTCTGCGGGACCCACCCGCAGCCCCTGCCGCCGCGTGAGACCGCCGATCTGGTGAGGCTTGCCCTGGAGTCACTGCACCGGACCTCCGCCGAGCCCCAAAGTCGGCTGCGCGAGGAGAAGATGGGCCGCTACCTCATCTCCCGCTGGACAGACGCAGCCGCCGAACTCGTCAGCCGTCCCATGGGGCGACCCAGGCTGCAAAACACCGAGGGGCACGACCTCCTGCTCACCGTGGACCACTATGGATTCGCCCCGGGGCTGGGCGCGCAGATAGGGGACTGCCTGGCCGCCATGGACGGGGTGGAGCCACCGCGGGGCGTGATGTCGGACCCCGAATACCTGTTCCACGACCTGGAAGACCCATTGCGACAGAATTGGAATCGGACCCTGCTCGCCCGCGCCGTCCTCGGCAATGGCAAGCTTCGCGTCGAGACCAACTCCCTGGAGCGCGCCGATCAACTGCGCGGACGCATCGAGGCGGCCTGTGGCGGGCGCATTAGCCACCGCACCCGCGAGCACTCGGACCCGCTGGCCCTCCTGGAGAGGCGTCAAGAACAACCCGCTCGCGAGCCAAGTGCTGCCGTCATTCCTGCCGACGAGGCCAATGCACTGGCGCAGGAGTTCAAGCGGCGGCACTACGCCGACTGGTCCGACCATCCGCTACCGGCCTTGGGCGGCAAGACCCCACGGGAGGCGGTCCGCACCAAGGCCGGCAGGGCCCAGGTGGACCTGGTGCTCAAGGAGGGCGAGATGATGGAGGCGCGGGGTCCAGAGGGTCAGCGGTTCGACTTCTCCATCCTGCGTCGTGACTTGGGCCTTCTGGACCAGGACCCCCCACCGATCACTTGATCAGGGCGGCAAGGAATCGCGGGCGCTGGGGTTTGCCGCGAGGCATGCGCCCAAGCGCCGCTTTGTAGGTCGGAGTTCAGTCCGACCGCGACAGCCCTTCATTCGGAAACCATGAGGGGTTCAAGACCTCGTCGTCCATCATCCAGGGGCAGGCATCGGGAAAACAGTCCAGGCCCGTCTCCGCGACGGCTTGGGCAAGGGCCCTGGACCAGACCATATCCAGCCAGCGCGGCTCCAGCAGTTTCGGCCTCAGGCTCGGCGTTTCGTCCAGGTGATAGGCGGTCTCCTTGCGCTGGGCCTTGATGGTCCTTTCCCAGCTTGCGCCCCGGCGCTCGGGCTGGTATTGCCATTTGAGAAGATGTGCAAGCAGGATCGCCATCCGGTTTGCCAACTCCCGTTGTTCGCTCTTGCCCACGTCCTCGATCTCCTCGGCAATATGCTCCACATCCAATAGTTCAAAGCGACCCGCGCGGATCAGGCGGGCCTGTTCCTGGGACCAAGCCAGGACATCCTCGTCGTAAGCATGCATGTCGTTCCTCCTGCCGATACGCGGATCAAGATGCCTATTGAGCCGTAGGCGCTATGCGGACCCACTTAGGGCCAGGCGCCCGGGCTCCCCCGCTCCGGCGTAGGAGCAGGCCCACCGGGACCTGGGTTGGTCACCGGGCTCGCTGCGCTTCGCCCGGTCGCGCCGAGG
>DYRB01000333.1 GCA_020718945.1 Lamprocystis purpurea
CTGGCAGGCCCGCCTGGCAGGCGAGCCGGCAAGCCGGCAGGCGCGGGTAGCCGCGATGCGCCACGCCAACCCGGCGGTCATCCCCAGAAACCACCGGGTCGAGGCCGCCCTGGACGCGGCCGTCGCCGGCGACCTAGGCCCCCTCGATGCCCTGCTGGAGGCCCTGGCCGACCCCTGGGAGCCAGGCCCCGCGGCCGAGGGATACCGGCAACCACCACAACCCCATGAGGTGGTCCAGCAGACCTTCTGCGGGACCTGACACCGCGGGGGCACTAGCCTCCCGGGACGGGGTTTGCAGCCCCGTCCTGAACATTTGATCGCACGCAGGGCCTGTCCCCAGGACAGGCCGGGCTGGCATTGGCCCTTGGCCGGCCTTGTCCGCGGCCGGCCGCTTGCCGATACTGAGGCCACCGCCGAACCGGAGCCCAGCGCCATGACCCAGCCCCTGCGCCACCCCGAACGCCACGGCTATGGCGAGTACCTGACCTGGCCCCAGGATCAGCGCTACGAACTGATAGACGGCGTGGCCTACGCCATGGCCGCCGCGCCCGTGCGCCGCCATCAGCGCCTGGTGTTGGAGATTGCCCGCCAGATCGCCGATGCCCTGGAGGACGGTCCCTGCGAGGTCAATGTGGCCCCCTTCGACGTGCGCCTCCCCGATGGGGACGAGGCCGACGAGGCCATCGCCACGGTGGTCCAACCGGACCTGGTGGTGGTATGCGACCCCGTCAAACTGGATGACCTCGGCTGCCGGGGGGCCCCGGACTGGATCATCGAGGTCCTGTCTCCGACCAGCGCCGGCCAGGATCAGGTCCGCAAGCTCGCCCTCTACGAGCGCCACGGCGTCAGGGAATACTGGCTGGCCCACCCCAGTGATCGAATCGTTACCGTCTACCGATTGGAAGGCGGCAGTTACGGCCGACCCCTGGTGAGCGAGATGGAGGGGCTCCTGGCGTCAAGCGCCTGTCCCCAGGTCGAGATCGACTGGCGGCGGGTGATCAAGGGCCTGCCTTGACTCAGACGCTGGACGGCGCCAGCGCTTGGCCGGCCTGAGGGCCGCCCCGCCCGGCTGGTCCCAGGCCGGCGCCAGGATCAATAGACCAGAAAGCCCCGCCGCTCCTCCAGCCAGGCCGACTCGTCCGGGCCTAGACGGGCATCGAGGTCCCCGGGCAGGGCCCCTGGGTCGTCCACCCAGTCCCGCAGGAAGGTCCCGCCGCAGAGCAGGTCTATGGCCAGGCGCTCGCGCTCGTATTCGTAGGGGAATTCCCGCCAGATGGCATAGTCGGGGTATTCCAGGCGGATGGCCTTGAGGATCAGCGCGGCGATACGGTAGGGGCGGAAGGCGGCGTGGTCGTAGAAGGGGCCGTCGGTGTGGATCTGCACCCCGGAGCACAGCTTGCCGGCGTGCTTGTGGAAGCTGGGCTCGAACCAGCAGGGGCGCGCCCAGCAGCCCCCGAGCCAGGCCGGGGCCAGGGCCTGCATGCGCCTCAGCAGGCGGCCGAAGTCCAGGTCCGGTGCCCCAACCAGTTCCAGGGCCCGGGTGGTACCGCGGCCCTCGGACAGGCTGGTGCCCTCGAACAGCACGGTGCCGGGGAAGCAGCGGGCCATGTTGAGGGTGGCGGCGTTGGGGCTGGGATTGACCCAGGGGATCTCCCCCAGAGGCCAGCCGTGGCCCGGGGCCGCATCGGGCGCGTAGCCCTCCATGGCGACGA
The DNA here is from genome assembly GCA_020718945.1 of Lamprocystis purpurea. Taxonomy (GTDB): domain Bacteria; phylum Pseudomonadota; class Gammaproteobacteria; order Chromatiales; family Chromatiaceae; genus DYRB01. The sequence goes on from DYRB01000333.1 coordinate 1,713, forward strand.
CCTCAAGCTCCAGATCCAGCCCCCGACGGGCGGCGAACCAGCGGGCAAGCTCCCCCAGGGTCAGGCCGTGACGCATGGGCAGCGGCCCGGCGCCAACGAAACTCTCCCAGCCGGGTTCCAGCAGACTCCCCTCCACCGGACGGCCGGCCGGGTTGGGGCGGTCCAAGACCCACACCGCCTTGCCGGCCGCCGCACAGGCGTCCAGGACATAGGCCAGGGTGGTGACGTAGGTGTAGATGCGGGTACCGATGTCCTGGAGGTCCACCAGCAGGACGTCGAAGCTGTCCAGCATGGCTGCGGTGGGATAGCGGACCTCGCCGTAGAGGCTGAACACCGGAATGCCGTGACGCGGGTCGGTCTCGTCCCGGGTCTCGACCATGTTGTCCTGCTTGTCCCCGCGCATGCCGTGCTGGGGGCCGAAGGCGGCGGACAGACGCAGCCCGGGGACCGCCATCAGGGCGTCCAGGCTGTGGGTACAGGCCCCGGTCACGGATGCGGGGTGGCCGAGCAGGGCCAGGCGCCGGCCCTGGAGGGGGCGGGCGAGTTGCGGTTCTGCCAGCAGGCGGTCGATGCCGAGTTTCATGGGCCACCGGGTATCTGGGCCACATGGGCCACGGGCTCCAGGCCGGCGACCGCGCGGCGTGGCCGGGGTGTCCCGACCGGCAAAATGGAAAGACCCGCCGCCCCAGGGCGACGGGTCTTCAGGGGGCCGAGGCCCCCGCGGGAAGGGATCAGGCGGGGGTAACGTTCTCCGCCTGGGGGCCCTTGACGCCCTGGGTCACTTCCATGGTGACCTTCTGACCTTCGAACAGGGTCTTACGACCCGAGCCGTTGATGGCACTGTGATGGACGAACACGTCCTTGCCGCCCTCACGCTCGATGAAGCCGAAGCCCTTCTCGTCGTTGAACCACTTCACAGTCCCGGAGACCACCTGACCTGCCATAAAACCCTCATCGATCATATTGTTGCCAACCTAGGTCGGCGTTGCGAAGGCCCGTTTCGAAGTGAAACCGGCCGAAACTCGATCCTGCATCGGGGCAACCCTGCCCCCGACCCCAGCCACCCGGCGATGCTGCGGGGCTATTACACCTGCCGCCGGACCGCCCGATGTCTCAGGCGCGCGGATAGTACAGAAGCCGGCGGGCCGATTCAAACCGGAACGCGATCTTTCAGGACCGCCGGGCGCGCCATGGTACAGCATGCGGCCAGACCCAGTGCGGTCTGTCTGTCGCCGGGGTGTCGATGGGCCCGGCGACGCCATCTGACCCGCAAAGCCGCCGCCGTGCAACCTGGAACATGGCCTGACCCGGCTGGGGATAGAGGTGCGCTTCGCCGACCTGACCCGCCCAGAGGCACTGGCCGCCGCCCTGACCCCCAACACCAAGGTCGTCTACTGCGAGACCCCGGCCAACCCCAACATGCGCATCATCGACATCGCCGCGGTGAGCGCCCTGGCCCGCGCCCAGGGGGCCCTGACCCTGGTGGACAACACCTACTGCACCCCTTACCTGCAACGCCCCCTGGAACTGGGGGCCGACCTGGTGCTGCACTCCGCCACCAAGTACCTCGGGGGCCACGGGGACCTGATCGCCGGGGCGGCGGTGGGGAGCCGGGAACTCATCGACCGCATCCGCTTCTTCGGCATCAAAGAGATGACCGGGGCCTGCATCTCCGCCATGGACGCCTTCCTGATCCTGCGGGGCCTGAAGACCCTGGCCCTGCGCATGGACCGGCACTGCGCCTCGGCCCAGACAATGGCGGAGGCCCTGGAGGGCCACCCGGCGGTCGCCTGGGTCGCCTACCCGGGGCTGCCGAGCTTTCCCCAGGCCGAGTTGGCCCGCCGCCAGATGCGCCTGCCCGGGGGCATGATCGCCCTGGCCCTCAAGGGCGGTTACGAGGCCGGGGTGCGTTTCATGGACGCCCTGCGCCTGGTCACCCGGGCGGTCAGCCTGGGGGACTGCGAGACCCTGGCCCAGGACCCGGCCTCCATGACCCATTCGACCTATGCCCCGGAGGAGCGCGCCCGCCACGGCATCGACGAGGGCCTGGTGCGCCTGTCCGTGGGTCTGGAGGACCCGGCCGATCTGCTGGCGGATCTGACCCAGGCCCTGGCGGCGGTCTGAGCCATCCGGGGTTCGTGCCCGGATCACCCTGCGGTCGCTATAACCCTGGAAAGAGCGATTCGTCCGCAAATGAACGCAAATAAACGCAAATAAAGAATGACTTACCGTTCGCACCCAGATCACCGTCCGGGTGCCGAAAAGGTCTCAGGGAACCCGTTGAATCATTTGCGTTAATTTGCGTTTATTTGCGGACAACTGCTTCTTCTAGGATAACCGTCAGATGACAGTTGCGCCGCCCGGAACAACCGGGGTCGGTCAACAGACCCCAGTGAGGCCCCTTG